>NZ_CP069370.1:3945000-4154010 GCF_019623905.1 Neotabrizicola shimadae
GATCGCGGCGGAGGCCTTGGGCGTGCCGGTGGGATCCTTGCGGTTGGTGGGGCCGGACACGGCGCTGACGCCGGATGCGGGCAAGACCTCGGCCAGCCGGCAGACCTTCGTGACAGGGCGGGCGGCCGAGGCGGCGGGGCGAAGCCTGCGGGCGACGGTTCTGCGGCTGGCCAATGCCGGTGAAGGCGCGCGGATCGGCTTTGGCGGCGGCATGGTGCGGGTGAGCGAGGGCGGCACGGTGCGGGAGATCGCGCTGGCGGGGCTGCCGGTGGATGGCTTCGGCTATGCCCTGTCGGCTGAGGAAAGCTATGATCCGCCGACGGTGGCGCTGGACGCGGACGGGCAGGGGTCTCCCTATGCGGTCTATGGTTATGGGGCGCAGATGGTGGAACTGGCGGTGGACCCGCAGCTCGGCACGGTGAAGCTGCTGAAGATCACTGCGGCGCATGACCTGGGGCGCGCGATCAACCCGACGCTGGCCGAAGGGCAGATCGAGGGCGGGATCGCGCAGGGCATTGGGCTGGCGCTGATGGAGGAATACATTGCCGGGCGGACCGAGAACCTGCACGACTACCTGATCCCGACCACGGGCGATGTGCCGCCGGTCGAAAGCCTGATCGTCGAGGTGCCCGACCCTGAGGGGCCCTACGGTGCCAAGGGGCTGGGGGAACATGTGCTGATCCCGACCGCGCCGGCGATCCTGAACGCGATCCGCGATGCGACGGGGGCAGAGGTCACGCGGCTTCCGGCGCTGCCGCACCGGGTGCTGGCGGCGATGCGGGAGGCGGGGCGATGACGGTGGTGCGTTTTCTGCGAGAACGCGAAGGATCGTGTTTCCGAGTTTTCGCAGAAGACTCGTTCCGTGGAGTCAGGCCATGACCGAGAAGATCCGCTGCGATGCCTGTCCGGTGATGTGCTACATCGCGCCCGGCCAGACCGGGGCCTGCGACCGATATGCCAATGACAACGGGCGCATCGTGCGCACCGATCCGGTGGTGATGCTGTCCCATGCTCTGGAGAAAGGGGACCGGCTAGTGCCCTTTGCCATGCGCGACTGGGAGGGAGAGGCCTTTCCGGCGGATACCGTGGTGACGGGCATCGGGTCTGGCACGACCTACCCGGATTTCAAGCCCGCGCCCTTCATCGTGGGGTCTGAAGTCGGGGGCGCCGACATGGTGACGGTCGTTACCGAGGCGATCTTTTCCTATTGCGGCGTGAAGGTGAAGATCGACACCGACCGCTACCTTGGCCCCGAGGGTGCGGCGGTGCGGGTTGACGGCGAGCCTGTCGGCCATGTGACCACGGCGGAATATGGCAGCCAGATGCTGTCGATTGGCGGGGTGCATCACCTGACCGGAGGCACCAAGGCCGAGGGCCGCGTGACCTGTGCCGCCATGCTGGCCTTGTGCAACGGCGAGGCGGTGAGCCTGACGATCGACGGCGGGTCCACCGTCGTGGCTCAGGCCGGCCAGCCGCCGGTGGTGGACGGCCTGCGCGAGCGCAAGATGCGGGTGGGCTGCGGGTCCGCCACCATCGGCATGTTCGCGGCGCAGTGGCAGGGGCTGGTGGACGAGGTGGTTGTGGTGGACGACCACATCACCGGCGTCGTCAGCGAACATCAGGCGGGCAAGGTGATCGGCTGGAAGCCGACCGGGATCCGCATCAAGGGCCACCGGTCCACGCCGGGGCGGTACTTCCGCGTGTCGGAGCCGGGTCTGGGCTGGGGCGGAACGAAGCTGACCGACCCGCTGGAGATTCTGGGCGACTGGCTGCCGGGCAAGGGCGCGCGGCCGGGGCTGACGCTGTTGATGGTGTCGACCACGGGCGAGGATTCAGGGTTCTATGTGCTGGACGAGGGCTTGAGGCCCGCGGCGCAGCCGATGCCCGAAAGCCTGCGTGCCACAGTGGCCCTGATCGAGGAGAATTGCGAGCCTTCGCTCTGCACGGTGATGTTCGTGGGCGGCGCGGGCGGGTCGTTGCGCGCGGGGGTCACGCGGAACCCGGTGCGGCTGACCCGGTCGGTGCAGGAAGGGATTACGCGCCTGACCTCGGGCGGGGCGGAATGCTTTGTCTGGCCGGGGGGCGGCATCACCTTCATGGTGGATGTGACGGCGCTGCCGAAGGGCGCTTTCGGTTATGTGCCGACCCCGGCGCTGGTGGCGCCGCTGGAGTTCACCCTGAGTCGCACGGAATACGAGGCACTGGGCGGTCATGTCGGTGCGATCCGCTCGCTGCACCAGGTGCAGGACGAGGGCGGGGAATATGCGACGGCGGCCCGGGTCGAGCCCTGGCGGAGCGACGGGATATGACGGCGGGCGTCGCAGTAACGGGGGGCCTCAGTCCCCCTGCGCCTGCCGGGCCAGAGGCCCGTCAGGCTTCCCCCCGAGAGCATTTGAGCAAAGCAGAAGCAGGTGTGCAGGCAGGCTGGATTTCGGGCGGGCGGCTGCATCTGAACCGGGGGCCGATCGACCTGGTGATCCGGGCCGAGGGGCCGGCGGCGGCTGCGGCCTATCGCGCTGCGCTGGCGCGGTTCGACGGGATGCTGGAGGCGCTGGTGGCGGAGCTGCCGGCGTTGCGGTCGGGCGACGGGGTGCCGGTCGAGGGCGCGGTGGCGCGAGCGATGGCGGCGGCGGTGGCACCGTATCGGCCCGCGTTCATCACGCCGATGGCGGCAGTTGCGGGAGCGGTGGCCGATGCCGTGCTGGTGGCGATGCGGGCTACCGGGCCACTGGACCGGGCCTATGTGAACAATGGCGGCGACATTGCGCTGCATCTTGGCCCTGGTTCGCGGTTCGACGTGGCGATGGCCACGGGCGGGACCGTCGTTCTGCACGCTGGGGACGGGGTGGGCGGCGTGGCGACCTCGGGTTGGCGGGGGCGCAGCCAGTCGCTGGGGATCGCCGATGCGGTCACGGTGCTGGCGCGAACGGGTGCCGAGGCGGATGCGGCGGCGACGATGGTGGCCAATGCGGTGGATCTGCCCGGGCATCCGGCCGTGACGCGGGTTCCGGCAGTGGCGGTGAAGGCGGACAGCGACCTGGGGCAACGGCTCGTGACGGTGGATGTGGGGCGCCTCAGCGCGGGCGAAGTGGCGGAGGCGCTGGGGCGGGGAGCGTGTTCTGCCCGGCGCCTGGTGGACCGCGGGCTGATCCTGGGGGCGGCGCTGGTCTTGCAGGGCGAGATGGTGACGGTGGGACGAATGGCGGTTTCGGAAAGGGCGGGTGCATGGATTTCGGCGTGAGGAAGATGGTCGTGCAGGTCGAGGAGATCCGGCACGAAGGTGGGCCGGTCGCGGCGGTGCCTCGGCTGCGCGGAGCAGTTGTGGCAGTGGTGCGCAATCCCTTCGCCGGGCGTCATGAGCCGGAGTTGCAGGGCGCGATGGAGGTGCTGAAGCCCCTTGGGCTGGAGATGACCGACCGGCTGATCGCGGCTTTGGGCGGGCGCGAGGGGATCGACGGCTACGGCAAGGGCGCCATCGTCGGCGAGGGCGGCGAGGCCGAACATGGCGCGATCTGGCATGTGCCGGGGGGCTACTCCATGCGCGAGCGGCTGGGGGAAAGCCGGGCCATCGTGCCTTCGGCGATGAAGGTCGGGGGCATGGGGGCGACGCTGGATGTGCCTTTGGGCCATATCAACGCTGCCTATGTGCGCAGCCATTTCGATGCGCTGACCGTTTCGGTGCCCGATGGCCCGCGGGCGGGCGAGATCGTGCTGGTGCTTGCCATGGCTAAGGGGCCGCGGGTGCATTCGCGCATGGGCGGGCTGGAGGTCTGGCAGATCAAGGGCGAGGACGGATTGCGGTGAAGGGGCTTGTCGCCGGGGTGGATGTGGGCGGCACGTTCACCGACCTGATCGTGCTGGACCCTGCGACGGGGGCGGTGGAGCTTGCCAAGGTGCCGACCTCTCTGCCCGACCAGTCGGGCGGGGTGCTGGCGGCCTTCGAGGCGGCGGGGGTGGATTTGTCCGCGCTGAACCTGATCGTGCATGGCACCACAACGACCACCAACGCGGTGCTGGAGCGCAAGCTGTCGCGCACCGGGATGGTGACGACCGAAGGCTTCCGCGACGTGCTGGAACTGGGCCGGCGGACGCGGCCGCAAGCCTATGGCATGACCGGGCGCTTCGTGCCGGTGATCCCGCGCGATTTGCGGCTGGAGGTGCCCGAGCGCATGGATGCGCGGGGGCGCGTGGTGACGGCTTTGGACGAGCGCGCGCTGCGGGCGGAGCTGGCGCGGCTGATCGAGGCGGGCTGCGAGAGCCTGGTGATCCATTTCCTGCATGCCTATGCCAATCCGGCGCATGAGCTGCGCGCGGCGGAGATCGCGGCGGAAGTCTGGCCCAATCGCCACGTGACCTGCGGGCATGCCTTGCTGTCGGAGAGCCGCGAGTTCGAGCGGGGCGTCACGGCGGCGGTCAACGCGGCGGTGCAGCCCTTGCTGGAGCGCTATGTCGGGCGGCTGGCGGGGGAGCTTTCCGCCCGCGGCTATGGCCGTGACCTCTTGGTGATGAACGGCAATGGCGGCATGGTGACGGCGGGAGCGGTGTCGCGCGAGGCGGTGAAGACAGTGATGTCGGGGCCGGCCTCTGGCGTGATGGCGGCGGTGGCGACGGGGCGGCGGGCCGGGATGCCGGACTTGCTGACCTATGACATGGGCGGCACATCGACCGACGTGGCGATGATCCGGGGCGGCGTGGCGCCGGTGTCGAACGAGATCGAGGTGGAATATGCCATGCCGATCCATGTGCCGATGGTGGATGTGCGGACCGTCGGCGCGGGTGGCGGGTCGATAGCGCGCGTGGATGCCGGGGGCATGCTGCGGGTCGGGCCGGAAAGCGCCGGGTCCTATCCGGGGCCGGTCTGTTACGGTCGCGGCGGCACGCAGGTCACGCTGTCGGATGCGAACCTGATCTTGGGGCGCCTTCCGGCGGCGCGGTTCGGGGTTGCGGCCGAGGCGGCGCGGGCGGCGATGGCGGAACAGATCGGGGCGCCTCTAGGCCTTGGCGTGGAAGAGGCGGCCGAGGCGGTGGTGCGGATCGCCAATACGCATATGGCGGGGGCGGTGCGGATGGTGTCGATCTCGCTGGGCGCGGACCCGCGGGATTTCGCGCTGTTCGCCTTTGGGGGCGCGGGGCCCCTGCACGCGGTGGCGCTGGCGCGGGAACTGGCCGTGCCGAAAGTGCTGGTGCCGGCGCGGCCGGGGCTGACCAATGCCTTGGGCTGCGTGGTGGCGGACCTGCGGCATGACTTCGTGCGCACGCTGAACCGGGGGCTGGACGGGCTGGACATCGGCGCGGTGCATGAGGTGCTGGCTGCGCAGGAGGCCGAAGGGCGGCGGCTGATCGGGGCCGAGCGTGTGGCGCTGAAGGGGGTGCGGGTCGAGCGGTCGGCGGATATGCAGTTTCTGGGACAGACGCATCTGTTGCGGGTGGCGCTCCCGTCCGGGACGCCCTCGCGGGAGGACCTGCAGGCTCTGTTCGAGGCGGCCTATTGGGCGCGATTCAAGGTGGAGTTGCCGGAGATCCGGGCGGCGCTGGTGAACCTGAACACGAGCGTTGTCGGTGAGCGGCCAGAGATGGACCTGAGCCGGCTGATTGATCCGGAGGGGCGGAAGCGGGTGGCGGATCCCACGGAAATGCGGCGGGTGTGGTTCGGCGGCTGGCAGGAGGTGCCGGTTTATTGGCGGGACCATCTTCCGTTAGACTGGTCCAATGAAGGGCCGATGATCGTGGAACAGATGGACACCACGCTGGTGGTGGAACCGGGCTGCCGGGTGACGGGAGATGTGGACGGGAACCTGATCGTGGAGGTGGGGGTATGATCGGTCTGCCCCTTGAATTGCTGTCGGTGCCCCCCCACCCCATCTCTCCCCCACAAGGGGGGAGGGGGCCGCGACGTCCTTGCCGTGCCCCTCGACGGTCGACGCTTCTCGCCTCCCCTCCCCCTTGTGGGGAGGGGTTGGGGGAGGGGGGCTTGCGCGACTTGGGGAGGGTGCGGCCATGATCGACCCCGTCACCCTTGCCGTCATCCATGCCGGGTTGCAGCAGGTCTGCGACGAGATGGACCTGACCTTCTCGCGCGCCGCCTTTTCGCCGGTGATCGCCGAGGCCGACGACCGGTCGGATGGCATCTATTCCGCCGTTGATGGGTCGCTGATCGCGCAAGGCTCGCGCGGGTTGCCGGTTTTTGTTGGCACAATGCAGTTTTCTACGCGCCATATCGTCGAACGGATCGCCACGGGTGAGACGGCGGCGCCGGAGCCGGGGGATATCTACATCGTCAACGACCCCTATCTGGGCGGCACGCATCTGATGGACGTGCGCTTTGCCATGCCGGTGTTCCGGGGCGGGCGCATCTTCTGCTGGCTGTCGAACACCGGGCATTGGCCGGATACCGGGGGGGCGGTGCCGGGGGGCTTTTCGGCCTCTGCCATCAGTGCGGAACAGGAGGGGCTCCGCCTGCCGCCGGTGAAGCTGTTCAAGAAGGGCGTGCTGGACCAGGAGATCTGGGCGATCATCCGGTCGAACATCCGCGTCAGCGAACAGCGCATCGGCGATGTAAAGGCGCAGGCCTCGGCGCTCTTGGTGGGCGAGGCGCGGCTGAACGGGTTGATGGACCGCTATGGCGAAGGCGTGGTGGAAGAGGCCATCGCGGCGATGCGGGGCATCGCGGCGCGGCAGATGCGGGCAATGATCGGGCTGATCCCCGAGGGGACCTACCGCGCGCAGGCTGTGGTGGACAGCGACGGGGTGGTGAATGAACCCCTGTTCATAAACCTGTCGGTGACGCGGACGGGCGAGGTTCTGGTCTTCGATTTCGCGGGGTCTTCAATGCCCTGCATGGGGCCGATGAACTCGGTCCGCGCCACCACGCTGTCGTCGGTTTACCTGGCGGTGCGGCACATCTTCCCCGATGTGCCACTGAGCGCGGGGGCCTTCGAGCCGCTGGAGGTGCGGGGGATCGAGGGGACGTTCCTGGATGCCCACTATCCCCGCCCGGTCAGCGGGTGCGCGGCGGAGGTAAGCCAGCGCATTGCGGAGGCCGTGTTCGCGGCGCTGGTGCAGGCGATCCCCGACCGCGTGACGGCGGCGCCCGCGGGCACGTCGGGCAACTTCGGGCTGGGTGGCACGGATCCGGAGACCGGTGCAGGGTATGTCATGTACCAAATCTCGGGCGGCGGTTACGGCGGCAACGTCGACCACGACGGGTTGTCGAACGGCTGTTCGACCATCGGCATTTCCAAGGCGCCGCCGGTCGAGATCATGGAGCAGAAGTTCCCGGTGCTGTACCGGCGCTATGCGCTGCATGAAGGCTCAGGCGGGGCGGGGCAACATCGCGGCGGCTTCGGGCTGGATTACGAGATCGAGCTTCTGCGTGGCAATGCGCGCGCCTCTTTCGTGATGGATCACGGACGGGTGGGGCCTCAGGGTGTGCTTGGCGGCGGGGATGGCGCGGTGAACCGGGTCGAGGTGCTGCGCGACGGCGAGACCTGGGTGCCGCCGCATCTGTCAAAGGCGCAGGACGTGGAGTTGCGCCCCGGCGACCGGGTGCGGGTGCGCACGCCGGGTGGCGGCGGCTATGGCGACCCGGCGGCGCGCGATCCGGCTTTGGTGGCCGAGGATGTGCGTCTGGGGCGCTATTCCCCCGAAGAGGCGGCGCGGCTGTTCGGGTGAGTCACTCGGCCGCGAGGCGCGGGTGCAGGATCGGCGAGAAGAGCCGTGCGGCCCCGCCTTCGGCGTGGATGAGCCTGCCGCGCGATATCGTCGCCTCCACCCGGCGGGTTTCGGCGCGGACGATGGCGAGGTCGGCGCGCTGGCCGGGCTCGATCCGGCCGCGGTCGGGCAGGCGCAGGATTTCGGCAGGGCCGGAGGAAACGAGCGCCCAGGCGGCGGCGAAGGGCATGATGCCCCGGTCGGAAAGACTGAAGGCCGCAGCGGCGAGGGCCTGGTGGTTGCCGTCCGAGGCAAGGGCCGTGACAAGCCCCGCGGAAGCCAGAACGCTGTGCAGCGACCCGGCGAGGATGCCGGGCGCGGAGAGCACCACGGGGCACATCATGGCCCGGGCGGCGGCGGCGGCGCGGCGGCTGGCGGGGAACATCGCCAGCCGTGCGCCGATCATGGAGTGGCGTTCGCGCGCTTCCCCATCGGGGTCGGCGCGGGTGGCATAGATTACCCCCAAATCGTCGAAGGATTCAGCCAGCGAGCAGAGGTGGCGCGGCAGCTCGCCGCGGCGGCGTTCCGTGGCAGAGATCAGGCTGGCAAGGCCGATCGCGTCATGGCCCAGGTCTTGAGCAAAAGCCTCGAACTGGCCTGGCGCGTCGGCGGCTTCGAGCGCGGCGATGAGGCCGTTGGTGAAGGTCACAAGGCTGATGCGATTGCGACGTACGGCTTCGACCAGCAGATCGGCCTGGTCGAAGAGGTGCATCTCGACATCGACATGCAGGCGCAGGTCCGTGCGCATGGCCAGCCGATAGGCCGCAGCGCGGCGAAGGCGGGCCTCGACCGCCATCGCGTCGTCGGGACCGTTGGGCCAGCGCCAATCGAGCGTGAGGCAGGCGGTGGTGATGCCGGCGGCGGCGGCAGAAAGGTCCGTGGGCTCGGGGTCCGGTCCGCCGGCATGAAGGTCGATGAGGCCGGGCAGGACGAGGTACCCCGAAAGATCGACTTCGGGCAACGGGCCGCGCGTGATCCGGCCCTCGGCGATGGCGACCGAGCGGCGCTGGAGCTGACCGTCGCGCAGAACGTCTGCGCCGGTGAGCCGGATCGGGGGCAGCGGGTGGATCATTTGTTGGCTGCTCGCATGAATCGTTGTTTTGAGGGTAACCCGCGGCTGCAACGCGGCTATGACAGTGCGGGGTGCTTGCCGGACGGGCGGGGGACGGCTAGGCAGGAGAAAACCGCGGAGATCGGGAACGATGCTGAGCGCCTATAGGGTGGCATCCGGCCGGCTGGAGAAGATGGCGCCGGGAGAGGCGCTGGACGAGGCCGTCTGGATCGACCTCTGGCGGCCGCTGCCGGCGCAGGTCGCGGCAGTGCAGGCACTGGGTCTGTTGGTGCCCAAGCGCGAGGACATGGAAGAGATCGAGCTTTCGAGCCGGTTGTACCACGAGGGCGGCTACGACTTCATGACCGTGGTGCTGCCGGGTGTGACGCCGGACGGCGAGCAGGTGTCGGGTCCGGTGTGCTTTATCCTTGGGCCGGCGCGGATGGTGACGGTGCGCTTTCACGCGCCGCGGCCGTTCGAGACCTTTCCACCTCGTGCGGAGAAGACGCCCGTCGGCTGCGGCGGGCCGGACCGGCTGTTCCTGGGACTGGTGGACGAGGTGGTGGGGCGGCTGGCCGACCACCTGGAGACAGCGGGGCACGGGCTGGACGAAGTGACACGGACGGCGACCGACGCGCGCGCGGCACTGCGCGGCCCGCTGCTGGAAGCGGCGCTTGCACGTGTGGGCATGGAGGGCGAGCGCATCTCGCGCGTGCGGTTGGCCTTGTTGACGATCCAGCGGATGCTGGGGTTCCATGCGCTGCAACTGGGCGACTCGAAGCAGGACCACACGATGAAGGCCATGTTGAAGGGCCTGAACCGCGATGTGCAGGCGTTGGAGGTCCATGCGGATTTCCTGTCGGCGCGGGTAGGTCTGGCGACCGACACCACACTTGGCATGATCAACCTCAGCCAGAACGCCACAGTGCGGATCGTGTCGGTGGTGGCGGTGCTATTCCTGCCTCCGACGCTGATTGCGTCGGTCTATGGCATGAACTTCCAGTTCATGCCGGAACTGGCGGAGGCCTGGGGTTATCCGGTGGCGTTGGTTCTGATGTTCGCCTCGGCAGCAGGGACCTGGGCCTATTTCAAGTGGCGGGGCTGGCTGTGAGCAGGTGGCGACTGACCAGACGAAAGCGGTTGTCCGGTCCTTCGGCCACAAGGCAGAGCGCGTCGATCCGGTAGGGCCTGGGTGCCAGAGCGGCCAGGTGCGGCTCTAGGATGGCAGCGACGGCGGCGGCGGGTTCGGGATCGAGCGGGCCCGTCAGTGTCATGTGGAAGCGAAACTCGTCCATCACGTAGGGGTAGCCCCAGAGGTCGAGCAGCCGGCGCTGGTTTGGTGTGAGCCGGTCCGGGCGGCGGCGCGCGATGTCTTCCGGGGTGAGCGGCGCGCGGAAGCGGTCGAGGTCGGCCACGCAGCGGGCGGCCAGGTCTTGCAGCGCGTCCGATGGGTCGGCCGGGGTAAGCGCGAGGAATCTGCCGACGGGCGTGAGCGCGAGGCCGGTGAGCGTGACGGGCGCGAGCCGCGTGGCCAGGACGGCAAGGGCCGCGTCCAAGGCTTCGGCGGTGGTGCCGGGGGCAAGCCGGAACGGAGCCTTGAGCGTTGCGTGAAAGCCGTAGCGCCGGGGTTCGTCCGTGATCTGCGCGCGCGGCAGCGGAAGCGGCGGAAGGTCAGGCGCGGGCGGTTCGGTTCCGGCCACGGCATCCCAGCCAAGCCAAGCTGATGAAAAGGCAAAGAAATCCGCGTCGGATGGCAGGTGATAGACGGCGAAGCGCGGGTCGATGGTCAAGGCGGGTCTCCGAAACAGGGCGATGGTCGCCTGTCATGCGATGCACCGCAAGCGTGAATGAATGCCGTGACCTTTTCGCGAAGCGTGAAGCGCATTGACGGAGGATTCACGGCGCTGTTGCGAGGAAACAGGCAGGGTAGCGGCAAGTTGGACGCCGTTCATGGGATCATGCTGAAATGTCACTGGAACCGAACATCGTCAACTCGCTCTGCCTGCGGTTCACTGCTCCCTGTTCCTTCGCAGGCGACCTGGCGCCCGTCCTTGCCCGAGGGCTCGGCTTGTCCCCCGCCGATGTCCAAATGACCCAGGACGGGACGGGCGCCTTTTTTCCGGAGTCACGGGTCCGGCCCGAGCGGGTCGCCGCGCTGGCCCGGGCCTTTGGCCTGGACGTGGTCATACCGGACGCGCCCTTGCGGCTTTCGCTGGCCTTCCTGCCGCGGCCCGGTGCGCGCGCCGAACGGCTGGCCGGCTGGCTGGCCGAGTTGACCGGGCAGAAGGCCGAGAGGCTGGGCCGCCGGCTGCGCCTGCCGGGTGGGGTGCTGTTCCGCGACCTGCCGAGGGCGCAGGCGCTGGATTGGCAGGCGGCCTGCCGCGACCGGCGGGACGTGGATGTAGAGGTTTCGGACGGCAAGGCTGCTGTCTATGACCTGTTCGGGCCGGTTTCGCTTGTCCTGGCAGCCGACCTGCGCGTCCTTGGACTGGCCGGTTGTGCCGTGACCGGTGCACGAGCCGCCGCGCTGGATGCACGCATGGCGCGGTGGCTGGAGCGGCGCCATGGTCAGGCGGCACTGGATCGCGCCTTCCAGCGGTTTGACCTGATGCTGGTGGGGTGTGGGCGGCTGAGCCCGCGGGAGGCAGCCGACTTTCTCGGCCCGCGCACCGGGTTGAGCTTGGGCGAGATCGGTCGCGCCTCGGCCCTGCGGCCCGTGCCGGTCGAGCGGGGTCTGCCGCGTGAAACGGCGCTGCGCTTCCAGTCGGACTATGCCCAGATCGGCCTTCCCGTGGCGTTGCGACTTGTGGACGGTCAGGAGGCTTGATCGGCGCCGCGCGGTTCGGCACCATGTCGCCATGCGGTTCCGGCATTTGATTCAGGTCCTTTTGTTCTGGCTGGTGCCCGCCGTTGTTGCGGCACAAGAGCCCGTGCAGGATGATCTGATGTCAGAGGCCTTCGTGGCGGCGCAGGTGGCCAGCACCTCGCAGGCCGGGGCGGCGCTGCGGCAGATTTCGGTTCGAGAGGCGGCGGGCGATGGCGTCCTGGCAGGCCTGGTGAAAGAGCGCCAGGCGCTGCAGGACCGGTATCGGCGGGTGCAGACCAGCCTGATGGCCCCCAGTGCTGACCGGGTGGCGCTGGCTGGCGAGGGCGACGAACTGGCGGCGCAGATCGCGGCATTGGACCGGCGGATCGCCGCGGAGTATCCCGACTTCTCGGCCCTGACCAAGCCGGCGGCCTTGTCGGTTGCAGATGTGCAGGCGGTGCTGCGCCCCGACGAGGCGCTTGTGCTGACCTTCACCGGCGAGGAGACGACCTTTGTCTGGGCGATCTCGAAGCAGCGGGCGGGCTGGCTTTCGGTGGCGGCCGGGCAGCCCTTGCTGGACCAGGTGGTCAGCGAGTTGCGGCTGGGGCTTGATCCATCGGCCGTGACCCGCGGTGCGGCGGCCCTGGACGATGCCGAAGCGCCAGCTTCGGGCAGAACCGGCTTTCGACGTGATCTGGCCGAGCGGCTTTATGGCTATCTTTTGCGGCCGTTGGAGCCGGTGATCGGCCCGGCTGGTACCCTTTATGTGGTGACGGATGGGCCGCTGACGAGCCTTCCGTTTTCGGTACTCGTGACCGAGCCGCCGGTTGGCGAGGACGATGACCCGGCAGCCTTGCGGGCGACGAAATGGCTGATCCGCGATCATGCGCTGGTGACGCTGCCATCGGTGGATTCGTTGCGGCTGATCCGGTCGCTTCCGCCGCTGCCAAGCTCGCCGCGCGAGTTCCTGGGCTTCGGTGACCCGGCGCTTGAAGGTGGCACGACGCTGGCGGCCCTGTCGCGCGGGGCGGGGGTCATGCGCTCGGGCATGGCGGATGTGACGCAGCTTCGCGCGCTGCCGCCGCTGCCGCAGACGCGGACCGAGCTTCTGACGATTGCGGCAACCCTTGGCGCGCCGGAAAGCGACGTGCGGTTGGGGCCGACGGCCTCGGAGGGGGCAGTGAAGTCGATGGACCTGAAAAGCGCCCGCGTGCTGGCCTTTGCCACGCATGGGCTGCTTTCGGGCGAGCTGGAAGGGCTGACCGAACCCGCGCTGGTGATGTCGCCGCCGGACCGGCCGTCGAGGGCCGATGACGGGTTGCTGACGGCATCGGAGATCTCAAGCCTGACGCTGTCGGCCGACTGGGTGCTGCTGTCGGCCTGCAACACCG
This sequence comes from Neotabrizicola shimadae, assembly GCF_019623905.1. Taxonomy (NCBI): domain Bacteria; kingdom Pseudomonadati; phylum Pseudomonadota; class Alphaproteobacteria; order Rhodobacterales; family Paracoccaceae; genus Neotabrizicola; species Neotabrizicola shimadae. The sequence goes on from NZ_CP069370.1 coordinate 3,957,959, forward strand.
CAGGAGGCGACGGGCCGGGGGCAGAGGGGCTTTCCGGTTTGGCGCGCGCCTTCCTGTTTGCAGGGGCGCGGTCGATCCTGGTGTCGCACTGGCCCGTTCGCGATGACGCGGCGGCGCGGCTGACGACCGATACGTTCCGGGCGCTGACCGAGGGGCGTGCCGAGACCAAGGCGCAGGCCCTGCGTCTGGCCATGCTGGGGCTGATGGAGGATCCGCGCGACCCGAGCCTGGCCGCGCCTTCTGCCTGGGCGCCCTTCGTGCTGGTGGGGGACGGCGGATGATCCGGGGGCTTGCGCTGTGGCTGTTGCTTGCGCTGCCCGTGACGGCGACCGAGTTGCCGGATCCGAACGACATCCTTGACAAGGCGGTGAGCCTGTCCGCCGCAGAGGATTTTGACGGCGCTTACGAGGTGTTGGCCCAGGGTTTGCAAGCTGCGCGCAATGCGGGGGATCTGTCACCCGACTGGGGCATCGTCTTTGCGGTGATGGCAGATACGGTGCGCAACGTGCGCGAGAACCCGGCCTATGCGCTGATGCTGGCCGAGGAGGGCCTGGCGGTTGTGGCACCGAATGCCGCCGACGCGCAGGATGTGATCGCGATCCTGAACACCTCGCGCAGCTATGCGCTGGCCGATCTGGGGAGGATGGAGGAGGCGGCGGCCGTGGGGCGGATGGCCGAGCCGTTGCTGCGCGCGGGCATGGGCGATCAGGTGGCAGACGACTACCTGCGCGAAATCGCGTCCTGGGAGGCCGGGGCGACCACCAAGGAAAGCGGTGTGTCGCCCATGGCACTGGCCGAACGGTCGCGCAAGGATGCGGCCGCGGCGCTGGACGACGGAGATTATGCGCGCGCCCTGACCCTCGCCGCACAGGCAATGCTGCCGGTCAATTCGGGCCTGCCGCAGGGGGAGGTGTTCCTCAGCAATGCCGATGCCATGCGGATGACGGGGCGGGCGCTGTATGGCATGGGCCGCAAGGAAGAGGCGCTGGATGCGTTGTTGCAGGCGGCGAGCCTTGCCTTCGAACCAGGCTGGGACGAGCTGGAGGTGCCCGTCTTCTTCGTGAAGGTCGAGGGGGCCGAAGAACAGCTGACCGACCTGATGATCTGGCTGGCGCGCACCCTGATGGACGTGGGCGGCGACGATCAGGACTATCTGCTGTTGGCCGGGCGCATGGCCGACATGGCCGGCCGCATGACCCCGACGGGGCCGTCATCCTTTACCACGGCCTATCTGCGCAGTTCACTGGCGACGAGACTGGGCAAGCCCGAGCGTGCCGTCGCCGAATTGACGGCAATGGCGGCGAGGGCGCGGGTCGAGGGGATGGAGGACTATGCGCTTCTCTCCGAGTTCTATGTACAGACCCTGACGGATGCCAATGTCGGTGCGGTCGAGGAGATGGACACCGACGCGCTGATCGCGGCGGCGACAGCGGCCATCGACCACGCAAGGGCTAACCCGGCCTCGATCATAGATCCGGGCTTCGTCGCGGCCGAGACGGCGGGGTTCCTGATCCTGACCGACCGCACCGATGCGGCGCTGGACTTTGCGCGACAGGCGTTTCAGGCGCGGGTGGACTGGCTGGCGGCCTCGGGTTCGGCCGGGCTGGGGGAAGACGCCTACCGGCGCAACACGCGCAGCCTGGCCGAGACGCTGTTGCAGGCCGCGAGCCGCAAGGCCGGCACGGGGCCGGGGGCCTTGTGTTCCGATGTCGAAGGGGTGGGTTGTGTCATCATTGTGGAAAATCACACAAAATCACCGGGTTAACGCGGTGTAAAGCCCGACCTGCTAGGCTCCTCCCCGGGTGTGAAACATGGGTGACGGGATGGCAGGGCAGGCGAATGCCGCGCCAGTCATCATCAAGCGCAAGAAGGTCATCGTCGGCGGCGGCCACCACGGGGGGGCGTGGAAGGTTGCCTATGCTGACTTCGTTACGGCGATGATGGCCTTCTTCATGCTGATGTGGCTGCTGAACGCGACAACGGAGAAACAGCGCAAGGGGATCGCGGATTACTTCAACCCCACGGTGCCGATCAACCGCATCTCTGGCGGGGGCGACGGGGCCTTTTTCGGGGATTCGGTGCTGTCAGAGCAGACCTATGCACAGAACGGCACCGGGGCTTCGGCATCGCTGCCCACCGAGGACAGGCAGGCCAGGGGTGACGCCGCCGGCGGACCCAGGCAAGCCAGCGCCGAGGATCTGCGTGTCATCGCCGAGGTCGAGAAGGCACTGGCCGGACGTTCCGGGGAAAGCATGACCATGCAGCGCCTGCTGCGCCATGTCGTGACCCGGGTCACAGATGAGGGACTGGTCATCGAACTGTACGATCTGCCCGGTGCGCCGCTGTTTCAGGGCGATACGGCCGATGCCACGCCCCTGACCGAGGCCCTGGCCGACGTTCTTTCGGATGTTCTGGCCAGTGCGACGAACAAGGTTGCCGTCGCAGGGCATGTGCGGGCCTATCCGGTACCCCTGGCTGAAAGCCCGGTCTGGGACCTGTCCTCGCGACGGGCGCAGGCGGTTCACAAACTGATCACCGCCGCAGGGCTTGACGATGGGCGGTTCGAAAGGGTTGTGGGCCATGCCGACCGCAAGCCCGCCACCGCTGATCCGACTGCGCTGCGAAACAACCGGATCGAGGTCATTCTTCTGCGGAAGGACACCTGACACCGTTAGGAGAATCTTAGATGTGAGGGCGCAGGGTCGCCGCATCGGGAATCGATGCAGCAGAAAGGCGCCCTCGATGACGATTTCCTCTTCCCTCAGCGCGGGTGTGGCCGGTCTCTTTGCCAATGCCACGCGCCTTGCGACAATTTCTGACAACATCGCCAATTCGGGCACCTACGGCTACAAACGTGCGCAGGCCGATTTTTCCAGCATGGTCATCAACGATGCACGCGGCGCCGGGGTCTATTCGGCGGGCGGCGTGCGGGCGACCACCAGCCGACTTATCGAGGAGCGGGGCTCGCTCATCGGCACGTCGAACGCGCTCGACCTCGCGATTTCCGGCCGTGGAATGCTGCCGGTGATGCGCGACACCGGGCTTGGAACGGCCGTCGGTGACCAGCCCCTGACACTGACTCGCACCGGGGCCTTCCGGACGGATGCCGACGGCGTCCTGCGTACCGAGACCGGACTGGTTCTTCTGGGGTGGCCGGCCAATGCCGACGGCACGATCCCGGTCATGCCGCGCGATTCGCAGACCGGTCTGCAGCCCGTTGTCATCAATGCGAACCAAACTTCGGGTGACCCGACCACATCCATCAAGATGGGTGTCAACCTGCCAGCAACCGAGACGGCTACTGGCGCTTCCGGCGATGCCCTGCCGCTTTCGGTCGAATACTTTGGGAACCTCGGCACATCGGAATCGCTCGACATCACCTTCACGCCGACCGTGCCCACCTCGGGCAGTTCCAACGAATGGACCATGGTGATCCGCGATTCCGCTCAGGACGGCGCGATCATCGGAGAGTACACGCTCACCTTCGATGATAGCCGGGGCTCGGGCGGCACGCTCGCCTCGGTCACCACGGTTTCGGGCGGCGCCTATGATGCCACAACGGGCGAACTGGCACTGACCGTTGGCGGTGGCCCGCTGTCGATGATGATCGGCAAGCTGGGCGACCAGACCGGGCTGACGCAACTGTCGGACAGCTTCGCGCCCGTCTCGATCACCAAGGACGGCTCGCCGGTAGGCAACCTTACGGCGGTCGAGGTGGACGAGTCCGGGTACATCATGGCGACCTACGACACCGGCTTTATCAAGCGGATCTACCAGATTCCGCTGGTGGACGTGCCAAACCCGAACGGGCTCGTTTCTCTCTCGGACCAGACCTACCAGATGTCGCAAAGCTCCGGGTCGTTCTACCTGTGGGATGCCGGTACCGGGCCGACCGGAACGGTGCAGGGCTTCGCGCGCGAGGGTTCCACGACCGATGTCGCGGCGGAGCTGACGAACCTGATCACGACGCAGCGCGCCTATTCCTCGAACGCGAAGGTCATCCAGACCGTCGACGAGATGCTGCAGGAAACCACCAACATCAAGCGATAGGGGGCATGAATGAGCCTTTCGGCCAGCCTGACCAGCGCCTTTTCCGGGCTCGCGGCTCTTTCGCGCATGACAGAGGTCGTGTCGTCGAACGTGGCCAATGCCCAGACCGCAGGATATGTGCGGCGCGAGGTCGTGCTCAGCTCGCACGGCGCGGACGGGTCGGGGGCCACGGTGCGCGTGTCCGACCTGCGCCGCGATGTGGACCGGGCCCTGCTCGCAGACCGTCGCGGCGCAGAGGCCGGGGCCGGCGCATCGGGCCGCATCGCCGGTTTCAGGATTGCGATGGAAACGGGGATCGGCGATGTCACCAGCGCAGGCTCGCTGACCGACCGGATTGCACGGCTGGAGGCAGCGCTGATCACGGCGTCCGGTCAGCCCGACAGCGACAGCTTTCTCGACAACGCCGTCGCAGCCGCGCGCAAGCTGGCGTCACAGATATCTTCCTCCGCCGAGAGCGTCCAGGCTGAGCGCATATCGGCGGATGCGCGCATCGCCCAGGGCGTGGACCGTTTGAACACGGGCCTCCGGCAGGTGGCAGACCTGAACGAACGCATCCGGACATTGACGACCGCTGACCGTGACGCCACCGGGCTGATGGATGAGCGCCAGCAATTGGTGGACCGGCTGGCCGAGTTTGTGCCTCTGCGCGAGGTCGAGCGGGACGATGGGCAGATCGCGCTCTTCACGGCAGGCGGCGCGGCCCTTCTGGATGGCCGACCTGCAGAGATCGGCTTTCGGCCAACGGCACAGATCACAGCCGACATGTCGCTGGCGAGCGGCGCCTTGTCCGGGCTGGCGCTGAACGGCGTGGCGATCAACATGTCGAATGGTGCGGGGCTGATGTCCGGTGGAACCCTGGCAGCCGATTTCGCCATACGCGACACGCTTGCCCCGGAAGCGCAAGCCCGTCTGGACGGGCTGGCGCGCGACCTTGTCGAACGGTTTGCGTCTGCCACTGTCGACCCGACGCTAGGGGCGGGTGACGCAGGTCTGTTCACTGATGCCGGTGCCCGGTTCGATCCGCTGAACGAGACAGGCCTGGCGCAGCGGCTGGCGGTGAATGCGGCCGTGGATCCCGTTCAGGGAGGCGCGGTCTGGCGGCTTCGTGACGGCATCAATGCCTCGGCGCAGGGCGCCACCGGGAATGGTACCATCCTGTCTGCCATGTCTGCAGCCTTGACAGAGCCGCGCCCCACCGGCTCGACCGCCTACCTGAGTGGCCAGCGCAGTTTCGCGACCCTTGGCGCAACCCTCGCTTCGATGACGGTGAACGACCGCCTGGATGCAGAAGAAGATGCCGTCAGTTCGGCTGCACGCCTGTCGACCTTGACCGAGCTTGAGTTACAGGGGGGCATCGACACGGACCGAGAGATGCAGGATTTGTTGGCGATCGAGCAGGCCTACGGCGCCAATGCGCGGGTGGTCCAGACCGTGGACCAACTGATCCAGATGCTGCTGGAGTTGGGCGCATGAGGTCGGTCGGCTTCGGAGACGGCGCCATGGCGGCCGCCTTGCGGCGGCTGACGACCGACACCAAGAGCGACATCGACCGCTATATGACCGAATCGGTTACCGGCATCACCCGAGATGCAGGCGCCCATCTCGACGGGGACCTTGGTCCACTGGCCGGCCTTCAGGCCGACCTTGCACGCTTCGGGGCGTGGAAGACCAACATCGCCACCGCTGCAAGCACCGCGCAGACCATGCAGACCGCGCTGGACAAACTGGATAGATCGGCGGCGAGCTATGGAAACCTGCTTCTGCTTGCGGCCAGCACGGCCACGCAGGCGGAATCTGCGGCCACCATAGGGGAAGGCGAGTATCGCTTCGAAGCGGCGATATCGGCACTGAATACCCGATTGGGCGACCGGTCGATCTTTGCGGGCGTTCGTCCGCAGGGTCCGGCAACGGCCAGTGCGGCCGAAATCCTGGATCGATTGGAGCAACTCGTGTCCACAGCCACCAGCGCGGATGAGGTCCAGACGCTGGTAAACGATTGGTTCTCCGATCCCGCCGGCTTCGAGGCCCAGGCCTATCAGGGCGGCCAGGCGCTGGCGCCGGTTCAGATCGGCACGTCCGATACCGCCCGGCTGGAGGTGACGGCTTCCGATCCGGACCTGCGGGGCACGCTGGCCGGGCTCGCCATTGCGGGCCTGCTGCAGCGCGGCATTCTCTCCGGATCAGAGGTGGCAAGGGCAGACCTGGCCAAGCGCGCGGGAGAACAGCTGATCGGCGAGCAGACCTCCCGGACTGCACTTGCCGCGCGCTTGGGTGTCGCCGAGGCGGCGATTGCCGAGGCCGGGATCGAGGTGCAAGCCGGGATCTCGGCCACCGAGATTGCCCGGGTCGAGCTGATCGGTGTCGATCCCTACGAAACGGCAACACGCCTGCAATCGGCCCAGAGCCAGCTGGAAACGCTCTACGCCGTCACCGCGCGGCTGTCGCGCTTGAGCCTTGTGGACTACCTGCGATGATGCGGCTTGCGCTTTTCTGCCTGCTCCTTGCGGCGCCCGTGGCGGCATCGCCCGTGCGCATAAAGGATCTTGTGGAATACGACGGCGTCCGGGGCAACGACCTCGTCGGCTATGGCCTCGTCGTCGGGTTGGATGGCACCGGGGATGGATTGCGCAATTCTCCCTTCACCGAGGAGATGATGGCCAATCTGCTGGAACGGCTGGGCATCAACGTCGAGGGCGAAGAGATGCGGCCCCGCAACGTGGCCGCCGTGTTCGTGACCGCCGATCTGCCCCCCTTTGCCCGAACGGGAAGCCGGATCGACGTCACGGTCTCGGCCATTGGCGATGCGCAAAGCCTGTTGGGCGGAACACTTGTGATGACGCCTCTGAACGGCGCGGATGGCCAGATCTACGCCGTGGCGCAGGGGGCCGTGATCGCCGGTGGCGTTTCGGCCGAGGGGGAGGCCGCCAGTGTAACCCAGGGTGTCCCGACGGCGGGGACGATCCCCTCTGGCGCGCGGGTCGAACGCGAGGTGGACTTTGATTTCTCCAAGCTGTCCGTGATGCGACTCGCGCTGCGCACACCAGATTTCACGACGGCCGCGCGCATAGAGACAGTCATCAATCGCGCCGTCGGGCGGCGGATCGCGGCCATGACGGATGCAGGCACGGTGACGCTGAACCTTGGGGATGGCCGGCTTGGATCGCCGGCGCAAATCATGGCGCGGATCGAAGGCTTGCCGGTCGAACCCCAGGCACGGGCTCGGGTCGTGGTTGACCCGAGGTCCGGAACCATCGTCATGGGGGCAGATGTCCGAATATCCGCTGTTGCCGTGGCCCAGGGCAACCTCACACTGACGGTAGAGGAGGCACCCATGGTGGTGCAGCCGAATCCTTTCGCGAATGGCCAGACCATGGTGGTCCCGCGTACTTCGGCCGGGATCGAAGAGACCGGCACGGGCCTGGCCGAGCTTCCTTCTTCCACCTCGTTGTCTGATGTGGTGGCGGGATTGAATGCCTTGGGCGTCACACCGCATGACATGATCGACATCCTGAAGAGCATCCACGCCGCGGGTGCGCTTCACGCCGAGTTCGTGGTGAACTGACTGAGCGGGCCGCACTTGTGGAAGGCCAACAGCAACCGAGCGGTAGCCACGCGAGGCGCGCTTCGCGCCTTGGCTTGGTCCACCGTCCCATCGACCGAGATGTTGACGTCGGAAACTCGAAAGGCCTTGGGAGCCTCGATAGATTTGGCTGACCCCTTCGTGACGGACTTCAGGGTGAACCGTCTTCCTTTGGTGCGGCCGTGTGCTGGCCGGTTTGACGTTCTGTGGCCGCTCACGCCACTTTGGTGGGTGCCTGCGCCAAGGTGATTTGGCGATAAACAGGCATCAAAATGGACGGCCACGCGGAACCCTTGTCGCGGGCGAAGCATTCTTCGCTGCCACTAGCGAGTTCTGCTGTTCCGGCCCCTGCATGCGATCTGAACCAGACGGACCAATGGAGTTGGTACGGTGTCCGGTCATCGGCCGCCAGTTGGGCCTTGTCCCTGCCACCCGCAGGCGTCGTGGGGCTAGATATAACTGCGAACGAGCGCCCCCGAGATCAGGCTCCAGCCATCGGCCACGACAAAGAAGGCAAGCTTGAACGGGAGCGAAACCACGGCCGGTGGCACCATCATCATGCCCATGGACATCAGGACCGCGGAAACGACGAGATCAATGATGAGGAAGGGCAGGTAGACAAGGAAGCCGATTTCGAACGCACGCTGAATCTCGGAAAGGATAAAGGACGGAATCAGAAGTGACAGTGGCGCATCCGCCACTGCCGTCGGCGGGGCCGGCCGGAGTTCAGCGAGGGTGAAGAAGGTATCCGGGTCGATCCTGCCAGCCATGAAGCCGCGAAATGGCTGAATCGCCGCGAGGAGGGCCTCGTCCATGGCCATTTCATCCCGACTTAGCGGACCCAGGCCAACGTTCCATGCCTCGGTGAAGACGGGGTCCATGATGAACCAGGTCAGAAACAGCGCCAGGCTGACGATCAGCATGTTCGGAGGAGCCTGTTGCAGACCGATGGCCTGTCGCAGGATCGAAAGGACGGTGACGATGAACGGAAAGCAGGTGACCATCACGATCAGGCCGGGCGCCAGACCCAGCACCGTGATGAGCAGGATGAGCTGAACCGCGCGACCGGCAAGCGAACCGCCCTGACCCATGTCGACCGTGACCTGCTGTGCCATGCCGGGCCCGGCTGCCATCACGGTCACGGCAAGAAGCGCCCAGGCAAGGCGGCGATGCATCAAAGCCCACCGCGCAAGTCGGCAACCTCTGTCAAGCGGACGGCCAGGATTCCGGCCTGGTCGCCGTCAAGCTCCTGCAGCTCCCCGCGTGCAATGAGCCTGTCGCCCACATAAAGCTCGACAGGATCGTCGACGCGACGGTCCAGGGGCAGCACCGCGTCGCGGCCGAGCCGGAGAAGATCGCGAACCAGCGGCCGGGCCTTTCCGACCGAAATGGTGATCTCGATCGGGATCTGGGAGAACGGGTTGAACTTCGCGCTGTCATCCATGCTGAATTTCCTTTTCGGCAAGATCAAAGAAACCATGCACCGCCTTGGCGATATCGGTGATCGCGCGGTCGAGATCGACCAGCGCCTCTTCCGTGCCAAGTCGGATGTACACCTGCCCTTCGCCCAGGCTGGGTTCTTCCTTCAGGTCAAGCGGCATGCCGGTCGCCTGACCAACAAGAGACTCGACCGCTGGCCGCACGGCCGGGTTCAAGACGAGGACGATCGGCTGATCGGTCATGGTTTCGGCAAGCGGCATCAATGCGTCAAGCACCAGCGGTGCGAGGGTCGCGCGCGCCGTTTCTGGCAGCAGATGCGAGACAATCTCCAGCAGGAGCGGCTTGAGCGCCGAAAGGACATGGGCGCGCGCTTCAGCATGGGTGAAGCTCAGGGATTGCAGATGACGGGCAAGGTCGGCCCGGATGCGGGCCTGATCATCCGCCTGTGAGGCGGTGGCATCGTCCCACCCTGCTGCATAGCCCTTGTCGAAGGCTTCGAGCCGCTCTTCTTCGAGAGCATCAGCTTCGACGGTCACCGTCGATGAGGACTTCCCTGCGCTGGTTTCAAACACTTCGAGCCGAAGCGCCATCAGACTGTATCCTCGCCGGTTTCCATCCAGCCACGAAGGATCTCTACAGTTTCGGTCTGGCGTTGTTCGATCAGGCGGCGCAGGCGGGCCACCGGGTCAGGCTGGGTTGCCTGCCCCATCCCGTCTTGCGGCCCGATCATGTCGAGCGGCGCTTCGTCCTCCTCGATCACACCGTTGAGGATGCGTGGTGCCTCATCGTCAAGACCCGGCAAAGCCAGGGGGGCGGAGGCCGAAGTGACTTCAGGCAGCCGCCGCCCTGAAAGCAGGACCGGCCGGAGGACGAACAGGCCAAGCCCCAGGACGACGATCGCGAGGACGCCGGCCTGAGCAAGCTGAACGAGGTCGACCGAGGAGAGCTCTGGCAAGAGCCCTGCCTCGGCCAGGGTGCCGTCTTGCGAGATGGCCGGGAAAGGCAGCGATTTCAGCGTGATGGTATCTCCCCGGGATTCGTCGAAGCCGACGGCCGAGGCGACAAGATCACGCAACGCGGCAAGTTCTTCCTCGCCGCGCGGCTGGATGGACACCGTGCCATCTTCGGCCGTGACAGGCTCTCCGTCGACCAGAACGGCAACGGACAGTCGCCGGATCGCACCTGGCAGGCGTTCGACTTCGCGCTGCGTCTCTGATACCTCATAGTTCACCCGCTCCCTGCTTTCGCTGTTCTGGGTGCGATCGGTCTGGCCCGAGGCTGCGTCGCCCTCCGGCAGGTTCGACGCCACGGTGACCCCGGACTCTCCCTGCTGACTGGTCCCGGATTTCTGCTCTGTGTCCGACGAGATCGCGACACGGCCCTGCGGATCGAAGCGGCGCTCGGACAGGCGCTCCCGCTCGGTGACAAGGTCGACCGACACTTCCACGACCGATCGCCCCGGGCCCACACGCGCCTGCAACAGACGCTCTACGTTCTGGCGCAGTTCGGCGGCCCGATCGACAGCCGCACCCGGCGCGCCTGCGCCCTCGCCCGCAGGCGGGACAAGGCCCCCGACCGAGTCGATCACCGCGACATCCTCGGGTCGCATGTCCGGCACCGCAGAGGCAATGAGATGGCGCAAAGCCTGAGCCTGCGCGGCGTCCATGCTCCCCGAGGCGCTGGTTACCGATACCGAGGCGGTCGGGTGGCCGTCACGGCGGAAGACGCTGTCGGGCAACTGGGCGATGTGAACGCGGGCCGCGCGGATCATCGGCATGGCCAGGATCGTGCGGGCCAGCTCGCCTTCTTTCGCACGCCAGTAGGCAGCGTCGAACATCTGTGATGTCGTGCCGAACCCGGACAGCCCGTCGAGCAGTTCGTAGCCCTCGCCGCTGTTGGCCGGAAGACCTTGTGCGGCGAGAGAGAGGCGCAGCGAATCACGGAGCGCGTCATCGACATAGATCGCGGTGCCGCGGATTTCATAGGCGACGCCCTGCTGGTCCAGGGCAGCCATCACGTCGCCGGCTGCCGCCTCTTCAAGCCCTGCGTAAAGCAGGGTGTAGTTGGGCTGTGACGCAATGCGCGCGATGCCGAGGATTGCGGTGAACATGGCAAGTGTTGCCGCGATCACGATCAAGCGGCGTGTCTGGCTCAGTCCTGACCACAGCGACAGGGGATAGTTCACGTTCGAATCCTCCGCAGGCTTCTGCCTGCCTCCGTGACGCTCCCTTGCCAGGCTTAAGATTCGGTTAGCTCTCGCCGGTCTATCGTCGTCTTGAAACGGGGGATGACATGGCCGCAGATGTCGGGGACTCAATCAAGGGCAAGACGGGCAGGCGCCGAACGCAGCTTCTCTTGCCGGGTGCTATCTTGCTTGCAGTTCTGACGGGGGCCTTTGGATTCTACGCCGCCTATACGGGTGTTCTGCCTGTTCCCGGCCAGAACGGCAGTCATGCGAAGGGGGCAAAGACCTTGCCGGTGATTGCCTTCGTGCCGGTCGATCCGGTTGTCGTCTCGCTTGGCCATGGTGGGTCGGACAGGCATCTGCGCTTTCGGGCACAGCTGGAGGTGAATCAGCCCTATGAGGCCGAGGTCGCGGCCCTTCTGCCGCGGATCGTCGACGTCCTGAACGGCTACCTTCGCGCGGTGGACGCGGCGTCACTCGATGAACCGACGGCTCTGATACGAACGCGCGCACAATTGCTGCGGCGGATCCAGATGGTGACGGGCGAGGGCCGGGTGCGTGATCTGTTGGTTGCCGAATTCGTCGTGAACTAGGGGAACCCGATGAGCATGATTGCCGATATCCTGCTTGCGGCAGGCGCCTTCGGAGCGGCCTTCTACTGCTATGTCCTCGCGGGCCGATTGCGTCGCTTCACCACGCTGGAACATGGCATGGGCGGCGCGATCGCCGTGCTGTCAGCGCAGGTCGACGACATGACGCGCCTGCTGGACCAGGCACGCACTGCGGCCACGGGCTCAGCGTCATCTCTCGAAGATCTGACCCAACGCGCCGAAGAGGCCTCGGCCAGGCTGGAACTTCTGGTGGCTGCGTTGCACGACCTGCCAGACGCCACCCCAGCGGACGAACCACTTGCGCCGGACGAAGACAAGAGGCTGAGGTTCGTGCGCCGCAAGTTGGCTCGCAGCAGCGAAATGCCTTCCGAGGCGGCAGAATGAGGAAGAGCACGGGAATCGGACTAGGCGCCCCCCTGCTCCTCGCGCTGACACTTGCAGTGGGTGGCGCACTGCACCTTGGCCAGGCGATTGGCGCGGCGCTCGCAATGGTTCCGGCCAGCCCGGCCGACGAAGGCGCCCCTACGGCGACAAACTGTCCACAGCCACCCGCTGCGCTTGCAAAGGCGCTACTGGCCCGAGAGGAGCAGGTCAAGTTGCAGGAAGATGCACTGCGCGACCGAGAGGCGGCGATCAGCCTCGCCAATGCGGCACTTGATGTTCGGCTGGAAGAACTGTCGCAAGCCGAAGAAAGCCTGCGGGCAACGGTCGCTCTGGTCGACAGCGCCGCCGAGGACGATCTGGCCCGACTGACTCGGGTCTACGAAGCGATGAAGCCTGCCGACGCCGCGGCTTTGTTCGGATCGATGGCCCCCGAGTTTGCAGCCGGCTTCCTGGCTCGGATGCAGCCAGATGCGGCAGCGGCCATCATGTCGGGGCTTCCGCCGCAGGCCGCCTATGCCATCAGCGTCGTCGTAGCCGGACGGAATGCACGCGCACCGACCGAGTGATGGAAGGGGTTCCTTAACTCCGGCCTGAAAGGCTGGAGAGAGGTCACCTGGGGGACGAAGTGTTCGGCGCAATCGGCATAGTGGTGGTTTTCGTGATGGTCTTCGGCGGCTATATTGCTGCCGGAGGAAAGATCGAGATCATCCTTCATTCGCTTCCCTTCGAAATGGTGATGATCTGCGGCGCGGCTGTCGGAGCATTCCTTCTGTCAAACGATCCCGCGGCGGTCAAGCAAACCCTGAAGGATATCGGGCGCGTGTTCCGTGGCCCTCAGTGGAAACCGGCCGACTACCGTGAGCTCCTCTGTCTTCTGTTTGAGATAATCCGCCTTGCCCGCTCGAACCCCGTGGCATTGGAAGAGCATATCGAGCGCCCAAGCGAATCGTCCCTTTTTGCGCGATATCCGCGTATCCAGGCTGATCATGATGTCGTAAACCTGATCGCAGATACCTTGCGTGCGGCTTCGATGAATTATGATGATCCGCATCAAGTCGAAGAGGTGCTGGACAAGCGCATGGAGGCCAGCCACACCCATGCGCTCCATTCCTCGCATGCCCTGCAGACAGTGGCTGACGGCCTGCCTGCCCTCGGCATCGTCGCTGCTGTCCTGGGGGTGATCAAGACCATGGGCTCGATCGACCAACCCCCCGAGATTCTGGGCAAGATGATTGGTGGCGCCCTGGTCGGCACCTTTCTCGGTGTATTCCTTGCCTATGGGATCGTGGGGCCCTTGGCAACGCGCCTGAATGCTGTGGTCGAGGAAGACAGGCACTTCTATCAGCTTATCCGTGAGGTTCTGATTGCAAACCTGCACAGGCACCCGGCAAACATCTGTATCGAGGTGGGCCGCCAGAATATCCCGCACGGAAAACGTCCAGAATTTGCAGAGCTTGAATCCGCCTTGAAGGTTCTGAAGCAGGAGGCAGCGTGAGGAGGTTGCTTCTCGTTGTGGCCGTGTTGACGATGCTCGCCTCGGCCTGTCCGACTCTTGCCCAGAGCCTGCGCGTGGTTTCCGGCGATCATGACGGATTCACAAGGCTGGTCGTGCTTGGCAAACCTGGCGAAAGCTGGCGGCTTGGGCGCACGCCGGAAGGCTATGGGCTGCAACTCGGGCGATCGGGGCGCTTTGACTTGACCGATGCCTTTCGTCTGATTGACCGATCGAGAATAGCCGCAATCTGGGTAGATCCGCAGAACGGGCTACTGCGGATGCGCGTATCTTGCGCCTGTCATGCTTTCGCCACCCAGGAAGGGGACGGGATGATCGTTATCGACGTCCGGGATGGGGCTCCACCTCCCGGATCGATTTTCGAACAGGCGATCCTTTTCGGTGAGCTTGCAATCCTGTCAGATATCGAACCTCCGCGTCCGCAGGCGCGCCCGCCAGAAGTCGTCATTCTCGGACCAGAGTGGGCAAGAGCAGTCTCACGCGCGGTTCGCATTCCGACAGCCGATCCGTTCCACGGCCTGTCATCGTCTGACGCTGCTGCCAGTCTTGCAGAGGCTCTGACCGTCGAACTCGCCCGGGGCGCGGCCCGTGGTCTTGTCGACTTTGCGCCAGTCCGCCGCGAGAAGGCAGGGGAAGGTGGTGAGACGCCAGCGGCATTGGCAGTTTATCCTTTCGATCGCGGCATCGATATCACCCTTTCGCCCGACGAACCGAAGCGCCTTGCCGCCAAAGGAGGTGAGTGCATCGCAGATGAACTCGTCGACATTGCAAATTGGGGGGACGATCGACCTATATGGCAGCAATTGGCCGAAGCCACCGCTTCACCTGACGAGTTCGATGTGCCCAATGCAGAGCGCCGGAATCGGGCGGTCCAAAGGCTCCTTTATGCGGGGTTCGGGATCGAAGCCCGGCGACTGGTCGAAGCCATGCCGCTGCCGGATGGCGGACATGATGCGCTTTACCTTGAGCTTGCGGGAATCATGGATGCTGATCCGGTGGGAAACGGCGTACTGGCCGGGCAGGAATCCTGCGACGGCGCCATTGCGATGTGGGCGGTCATGGCAACCGATTCAGTTAGTCTGACGCGCCCCAACATGCCTTCGATCCGGCGAGGTTTTTCGGCGCTGCCGCGCCACCTGAGGCAGCAACTGGGCCCCGATCTTGTCAGGCGACTCATTTCTGTCGGCGAAGCCGCTTCTGCTGCGGACATTCAGGCCGCAATGGAGCGTGCACCTGGACCCTTGCCGAGTGCAGTATTGACATCGGCGGCCGAGCTGGAGCTTCAGGTGGGCGATCCGGAGGCCGCACTCGACATGCTGGAACGCAGTCCCGATGGGGGGACTGGAAGCATGGAGGCGCTGATAGCGCAGGTGGAGGCCAACGCGCTCCTGAAGCGAAGCATGGATGCCCATACTGTAGAAAGGCTCGAGGCTCTGGTCACTGAATACAGCGGAACCGGATCCGAGCCGCCGCTTCGTCGTGCGCTTGTGCTCGCACAGGCCCTCACCGGCAGCTTCGGATCAGCAATCGACGGCTTGACCGCAGCGCCGTCAGCCAACGAGGCCGTCTGGGGTTTGTTGGCGACGGCGGACGACGACACGGTCCTTCTCCATGCTGTCGGCGCGCCACCCGACATGACGAAATCGCTGTCGGACGACACCCGAATTGCGCTGGCGAGCCGTCTGGTCGATCTTGGACTTGGCTCGGCCGCACTCGAATGGCTGGGAACGCCCCCAGCGGATGCACTCGTCGGGGCACGGGCCGCCCTCCTGACCGGTGACGCGCGGGCCGCACTTCGCCTGTTGGCAGGCAGTCTGGAAGAGGGCGCGGAAGAGCTGCGCAGTCTGGCTGCGGCGCAGCTCTTCTCGGCTGGCTCGGACCGGCTGGTTGCGCCATCCGAGCCGACGCCAAGGATGGCCGCGTGGTTGGGAGACTGGGAAGAGGTCGCGGCAGATGGCGAATCGCCATGGAAGGAACTTGCCTCTCAGGCCGTCTCTGACGAGGCCGCCGTCCAAGGCGGTTTGCTGGCCAAAGGCAAGGTCGTACTGGAATCCGCTGAAGCCACGCGCAGGGCGATCACGGGCCTGATGACGTATACGGAACAGGCTTCAGGCGATTTTCGCTAACTCTTCATAAAGCTATGCCCGCCAGTCTGGAGCAGCAGAGTATTGCCCAGAGATGTGCCGATGCTTCGACTTGGGATTGCCCTTTCCGTCTTCCCTGCGCTGACCACCTCTGTGCCGGCCAGTGCCGACACCTCTGCCCTGTGTGATCGGGCGGCAATTCAAGCATCTCAGGCAACCGGGGTTCCGGAGAGGCTCCTGCTCGCCCTGACGCGGGCCGAGACTGGGCGAAACAATGACGGAACAGTTCAGCCCTGGCCATGGGCCGTGAACCAGTCGGGTGAAGGGTATTGGTTTGAAACTGAGTCCGACGCCATCACCCATGTCCAAGTGATATTGGATGAGGGTGTGACAAATGTCGATATCGGCTGCTTCCAACTGAATTATCGCTGGCACGGCGCATCTTTCCCGTCGTTGCAGGCGATGTTTGATCCCGCGCGAAACGCTCTTTATGCGGCGCGTTTCCTGCTGCGCCTGCATGCAGAGACAGGTGACTGGCGCCTTGCCGCCGGTGCCTTTCATTCACGCGACGCTGACCACGCGACGCCATATCTGGCCAGGCTGCAAGACGTTATTGACGGCATGACGGGACCACCGGGGCAAGAAATGGTGATCGAGGGAGTTTCGAACCCGTTTCCGCTGCTCGTATCCGGGCTTGGTGTCGGTCGGCATGGATCTTTGGTTCCCGAAACACGCGGTCTCATGGACCTTGTTCCTATGGGGCAGGTCGCCGGTCCGGTGTTGGCACCATGAGGTCGACGGTCCTCGCGGGACTGATGCAGCCAACGGTCGGGCTTGCACTCGGCCTGATGGCGGTCATCGTCATCATGGTGCTGCCGGTCCCGGCATGGGTTCTCGACATCGGGCTCGCACTGTCCTTCGCCATCGCAATCCTCATGCTGACCATAACGCTCTTCGTTGAGCGACCTCTCGATTTCTCGGCCTTCCCGACAATCCTGCTCGCTTCGCTGCTTCTGCGTCTTTCGCTGAATGTCGCGTCCACGAAACTCATCATCGGCCAGGGACACACGGGAACGGGCGCCGCCGGCCATGTGATCGAGGGCTTTGCCGAATTCATCATGGGCGGCAATCTTGTCATCGGGCTTGTGATCTTCTGTGTCCTGCTGATTGTCAATTTTGTGGTCATCACAAAAGGTGCCGGTCGGATGGCCGAGGTTGGCGCGCGCTTTGCGCTGGATGGCATGCCCGGCAAACAGCTGGCCATTGACGCAGATATGGCCGCAGGCGCCATTACGCATGAAGAAGCGAAAGCCAGACGCGAAAGGGAACTTGCAGAGACGACCTTCTTTGGCTCTCTCGATGGCGCATCGAAGTTCGTGAAGGGTGACGCTGTCGCAGGGCTCATGATCACGGCACTGAACCTGATTGTCGGCGTGGCGCTTGGAACCGCCCTTCACGGCATGGCGTTTTCAGAGGCTTTCTCCACCTATGCCATCCTGACTGTCGGTGATGGCTTGGTCAGCCAGATTCCCGCCGTCATCATTTCCGTCGCAGCGGCCTTGCTCTTGTCGCGCGGTGGTGCGACGGGGGCCGCGGATGCCTCGTTCTTCGGCCAACTTGGCCAATACCCCGCGGCCCTGGCGACCGTCGCAGCCGTCATGGCGCTGTTTTCCCTTGTTCCGGCCATGCCGTTCCTGCCGTTCATTTCCGGTGCCGCCTTGCTGGGCTGGATGGCCTTGCGCGGCTTCGCACGGGAGGTTCGGCAGAAGCGACCGCCCGAAACGGTCGTTGCCCCGCCACCGGCCCGTCCTGTCGGAGATCTTCTGGACTTTGACGAGATTCATATCGAGTTCGCACCCGATCTGGTCGGAATGGCGCTTGATCCGGCAACGGGCCTTGACGCGCGAATTGCCAGCATGCGCAACCACGTCGCCGCCGCGCAGGGCCTGATCTTGCCCGAAATCAGGTTGACCGATGATCATTCCCTGCCGCCGGGCACCTATCGCATTCGGATTCAAGGCGTGGAGCGTGTCCGAAACAGGCTCTATCCGGATCGCGCCCTCGCCCTGCTTTCCGAGGGCCATGAGGCGCCGGATGGCATTGATGTGCGCGAGCCCGTTTATGGCGCGCCGGCAAGATGGATAAGGACCGATCTCCAGGAAGAGGCCGCGATATCCGGCCTGACGGTGGTCACGGCGGCCGAGGTGCTGGCGACCCATCTTCTTGAAACGGTGCGGGGTAACCTTCCTCGACTGCTGTCCCTCAGGGGCCTTCGGCGTTTGCTTGACGAATTTGTCAATGTTTCTGACAGCGGCCGGTCTGCTGCCAACAGAAAGCTCCTTGATGACATGGTCCCTGACAAGGTTCCCGTGGAACTGCTGCATGCCGTGTTGAGACTGCTGCTGGAGGAGCGGGTCTCGATCCGAAACCTGCCCCTGATCATGGAGGCGATTGCGGAGGCAAGGGGCCTGCCTTCACCGGAACTCGTGTGCGAACACGTACGACAAAGGCTGGGTTTCCAATTGGTTGCAGAGCTTCGGCGCGAGGACGGGACAATCCCTCTGGTCCAGCTTGCGCCGGAGTGGGAACGCCTGTTCACGACGTACCAGATCGATGGCGAGCGTGGTCACCGTGACGTGGCCCTGCCACCGGACCAGTTTTCCAGGCTGGCGACCGCAATCGCCGACCGCGTGAACCGGGCGGCCGAGAGGAGCATTCAGCCGGCGATCGTCACCTCTTCGCTGCGGCGGCGGTTTCTTCGAACTGTGGTGGCCGCCAAGGGTTTGTCCGTTCCGGTCCTGTCCTTCGAGGAGATCGGGCTGGACGCAAGGCCCGCCATGGTTGGGGTCGTCGGGCCATGATGGGCTGGATGGCGCTTCTGTCACAGCTTTCCGGCGCCACTCCCGACCACATCTGGAAGGTCAGCCTCGTCTTTCTTCGCGTCGGGGCTGCAATGGCACTGTTGCCGGCCTTTGGTGAGCAGACACTGTCGGCACGGGTGCGGCTGGTTGCAGCCCTGGCCTTCACGGCAATCGTTGCCCCCGCGGTTTTCGACTCACTCCCCGGCGCGGGCTCTGGGGATCTGCGTTCCGCGGCAATCGAGGTGGTCGTGGGTCTTGCCCTTGGTCTGGGCCTGCGGCTCAGCGTGTTGGCGATGCAGATCGCCGGCATGATTGCCGCCCAGGCCATGTCACTTTCGCAATTGACGGCCGACACGGGCCCAGAGCCGATGCCGGCCGTGTCGCAGTTCCTCATCGTGGCCATACTTGCGCTTGCGGTCGGGCTTGGCCTGCATGTCAGGCTGGCGGAGTTCCTGGTTCTTTCGTTCCAGATCGTGCCCTCTGGCAGCCCCATCGATTCGGCTGTCTTCGCGGAATGGAGCCTGCGGGAAACAGGCCGGATCTTTGCGCTGGCCTTCGTCCTGGCGGCGCCGTTCCAGGTGGCCTCGTTGCTTTACAACCTCGCGCTTGGGTTCATCAGCCGCGCGATGCCCCAGCTGATGGTGACCATGATCGGCGCGCCGGTCCTTGCAATCGGTGGCTTTGCCCTGCTGGCACTCGCATCGCCCGTGTTGCTTGCGGTCTGGCTGAAGGCGTTCGAGACCAGCCTCGCGGCTCCGTTCCAGGTCGCGCCGTGAGCGATGAGTCGACCGAAGATCGCGAATACGCGCCCAGTCAGAAGAAGCTGGACGAGGCGCGTCAACGCGGGGATGCGCCCCGCTCTGCGGATCTGAGTTCGGCCTTTGCCCTTCTGGGGTTCCTGGTTTCCGCAGTGATTGCCGGTCCGGCTGTCGTTGCCGGAGTGGGGGGGCTTGGCGTCGAATTTCTGGGGCGGGCGGACAGTTTGGCCTCTCAGTTTCTGACTGGCGGCTCACAAGGGCTGAAACATGTCGCTGACGCCTGCCTTGCGGTCGGCGCGCTTCTCCTTGGCCCTCTGTTCGGGGCGCTTCTTGGTCACCTTTTGCAGCGTAACTGGGCCCTTACCCCAGCCAACATCGCGCCGAAGCTGTCGCGGGTTTCCCTGCTTGCCAATGCCAAGCAACGGTTCGGGCCGAACGGCCTGGTGGAGTTCGTGAAATCGACTGTCAAGGCCGTGCTGATCCTGGGTGTGCTGATCCTTCCCGTAAAGCACCAGCTTCCCGAAGTGATTGCCACATCACGGCTATCGGCGGGTGAAGTCAGCCTCTATCTGGCCGAACAAGGCCGCAGGTTTACCGTCATCGTCCTTGTCATCGCCATTGCGATCGGCCTTGCCGATGCCTTCTGGCAGCATTTCCGCTTTGTCTCGCGGAACCGGATGTCGCGGAAGGAAGTCACCGACGAGCAGCGGGACGCCGAAGGGGACCCACATGCCAAGTCGCATCGCCGCCGCAAGGCGCAGGATCTGGCCCTGAACCAGATGATCGCAGAGGTGCAGAAGGCGGACGTGGTCATCGTCAACCCGACCCACTACGCCGTTGCTCTCCGCTGGGATCGAGGACGCCGTTCCGCACCGATCTGCGTGGCCAAGGGAGTTGACGAAATTGCCCTGCGCATTCGCGACACCGCTGCCGCTGCCGGAATTCCGGTGCGAGGGGATCCGCCAACCGCTCGGGCCATTCACGCGACAGTCGCGGTCGGAGAGGAGATTTATCCCGACCACTATCGCGCCGTTGCGGCTGCGATACGGTTTGCCGAGGCAATCCGACGTCGAGCAAGAGGCCGAAGATGACGTCTGGCCTGTCGGACCTGCGCCGGCTGCAGGTGCTTTCCGACCTGATCCGGGATTCCCGGCTGGAAGCGGTCAAGCAGGCCGCGCAGGCCGAGGTTCAGACCTGTCGGCGTCTGGAGGCGCTTTCGCAGAACGGCGCAGCCCTTGATCTGCATCCGGCGGCGGCACATGCGGCTTCGTTGGCCTATGAGTCCTGGGCCGAGCTGCGCCGGCGGGAGCTTCTTGTCACCCTCGCACGGCAGCGTGCGGAACTCGCCGAGGCGGAGGCAGCAGCGCGCGACGCGTTCGGTCGCGCAGAGGCGATCAAGTCCATTCTGGGACGGCTCGGGGATTGAGCCAATCTGTCATCAGTCACTCTTTCCGGCCCATGCGCACTCCAAGAGACAGTTCCGGCTTGCATGATCCTTGGCAAGGGGGCTGCCGCGGATCAGTCGTCAATCGACACCGTGCGTTGCACGTCGCTTCGTTCGCCAGGACGACAGGCGCCTGCGGTGTCCGGCAGACCGATGCCTGGCCAGTGCGCGGCAGGCAAACCTTCCCCGCGGGGAAGGTTTCGGCTGATCTGGCCGCGGGTGAGGACGGCTGGTTGCGGTCCGGTCCCGTTCCCCGCAGCAATGGTGTAGGGTTGGGCCGGCCAGAGGGACGCCGATGAAAACCTTCCCCGTGGGGAAGGTCCGCTCAGGGGCGCAGGTGGCGGACCCTGGCGCCCCATTCGATGGCGGCGGCGTGCAGGCGGTCGATGGCAAGCTCCTCGCGGATCTCTTCCAGCATCCGCAGCTCGGCCTCGCTGTGGCGGCCGTCGGCGGTGATGACGTCGCAGGCCAGCGCATAGGCGGTTTCGTTCAGCCTTTCGGGCAGGGCGCTGCGGATCAGGCCGAACAGCGCGTCGAGCCCGTCTTCCTCTTCGAACAGTTCGAACACGGTCTTGGCGACGCGGGCCATGCGGTCGGCATCGTAGTCGGCGAAGACCGGCATGTGGTTCACCATGCGCTGGATCGCCACCAGTTCGGCGGTGCGCATGTTTTCGTCCGAGGCCGAGGCGGCCACCATCACGGCGACGAGGGCGTCCTGGGGCGAAAGCGGCGGGGTGTCGTCGGGCATCGAACGGTCTCCTTTGGGGCAGTATTTATTGACGGGGGGGCGGGGCGGCAATAGAGGACCGGGGCGCGGAAGCATGGGGTTTCCGCGGGATCAAGGGATGCGAGAGATGTCTGCCCTGCGCGACGCCGCGATGAAGTCGAAAGCCTGGCCCTTCGAAGAGGCGCGCCGCATCCTGAAACGCTATGAGTCCAAGGCGCCGGAAAAGGGTTATGTGCTGTTCGAGACGGGCTATGGCCCGTCCGGCTTGCCGCATATCGGCACCTTCGGCGAGGTGGCGCGGACCACGATGATCCGCCGCGCCTTCGAGGTGATCAGCGACATTCCGACGCGGCTGATCTGCTTTTCGGACGACATGGACGGGATGCGGAAGGTGCCGGACAACGTGCCGAACCCCGCGATGCTGAAGGAAAACCTGCAGCGCCCGCTGACTGCGGTGCCCGACCCGTTCGGGCAGTATGCGAGCTTTGGCGACCACAACAACGCCATGCTGCGGCGGTTCCTGGACACGTTCGGCTTTGAATACGAGTTCATCTCGGCCACCGATTTCTACAAGTCGGGTCGGTTCGACGACACGCTGCGGCTGGCCTGCGAGCGGTATCAGCCGATCATGGACATCATGCTGGCGAGCCTGCGGGAGGAACGGCAGCAGACCTATTCTTGCTTCCTGCCGATCCACCCTGAGACGGGCCGTGTTCTGTACGTGCCGATCAAGAACGTTGACGCAAAGAACGCTACGGTCACCTTCGATGACGAGGATGGGCGGGAGTGGACCCTTCCGGTCACGGGCGGGCAGGTGAAGCTGCAATGGAAGCCGGATTTCGGTGCCCGGTGGGCCGCCCTTGGCGTCGATTTCGAGATGTATGGCAAGGACCATTCCACCAACACGCCGATCTATGATGGCATCTGCGAGGTGTTGGGTGGGCGCAAGCCCGAGCATTTCACCTATGAGCTGTTCCTGGACGAGAACGGGCAGAAGATTTCGAAGTCGAAGGGCAACGGGCTGACCATTGACGAATGGTTGACCTATGCGGCCTCGGAGAGCCTGTCGTATTTCATGTACCAAAAGCCCAAGACGGCCAAGCGGCTGTGGTGGGATGTGATCCCCAAGGCGGTGGACGAATATCACCAGCAGCTGAAGGCCTATCCGGCGCAGGACATCGAGGCGCAGGTCAATAACCCGGTCTGGCACATCCACCACGGGAAGCCGCCGGAAAGCCACATGGTGGTGAGCTTTGCCATGCTTCTGAACCTGGCGAGCGTGGCCGGGGCGAAGGATGCCAAGGGGCTGTGGGGTTTCATCAAGCGCTATGCGCCGGAGGCGACGCCCGAGGGCAACCCCGACTTGGACGCGGCGGCGGGCTATGCGGTGCGCTATTTCTCCGACAAGATCGCGCCGACGCGGGTGTTCCGGCTGCCCTCTGACAAGGAGCGGGCGGCGATTGCCGACCTGCGGGCGCGGCTGGCGGTCTGGGAAGGCGTACAGGACGACGAGGCGCTGCAGAACGTCTGCTATGCCGTGGGCCGCGACCACGGGTTCGACCCGCTGCGCGACTGGTTCAAGGCGCTGTACGAGGTGCTGCTCGGGGCGAGCGAAGGCCCGCGCTTTGGCGGCTTCATCGCGCTGTACGGCGTGGACGAGACCATCGCGCTGATCGACCGCGCGTTGGCCGGCGAACTGGCGGCCTGAGATGTGAACCGATCCCTGCCGGCCTGCGTAGAAGCGAAAGGTTGGCGGGGAGGGCGCGATGCGGCGGATGCTGGGTGTTCTGGTGGTGCTGGCCGGTCTGGCGGGCAGCGCGGCCAAGGCGGATGATGCGGCCGACATCGCGGCGGTGATCGGCGACCAGATGCAGGCTTTCACGGCGCGGGACCTGGATCGTGCCTTCTCTCATGCCAGCCCCACCATCAAGGGCCTGTTCGGCGATCCGGCGAACTTCGGGCGGATGGTGGCGCAGGGCTATCCGACGGTCTGGGACAACAGCCGGACGCGGTTCATGGAGCTGCGCGAGGTGGGCGGCGCGCTGTGGCAGCGGGTCGAGGTCACGGGCGCGGACGGCGCGGTGCGCTATTACGATTACCAGATGATCCAGACCGGCGAGGGCTGGCAGATCAACGCCGTGCAGCCGGTGGAATTGCCGGGCACCGGGGTCTGACGACCCGGCATCGGCGGCGCGCGGTGGACTGAGCCGCGGTTAACCCTTCCTTCGTAACCCTTGCCGGCAGCGGCGGGTGCGGTCTTGCGACGGCCTGTCCGGTGGTCTGTTGGGCAAGGACGGGACGAGATGAACAAGGCGATTACCGAAGGGCTGGCGCTGATGCCTCCGCCGTTTTCGGCCGGGCTGAACCTGTGGTCGCAGGAGGACGGGCTGCCGGGCCATCCGACCTGGGCGAGTTCCACCTATGCGGCCTATGTGCCGGCCGACCAGGATTTCGGCGGCTGCATGGAGGTGCAGAAGGTCAGTGCGACCACGAAGATCCGCTGCTTCCAGAACATTCCCTATCAGCCGGGCATGTACCTGCGGGTCACGGCCCGGGTGAAAGCGGTGGCGGGCAACCTGTGTTCGGTGCGCATCGCGGGCTGGGCCGGCACCGGGCCTGGCACGCCGGTGCCCGGCATCGTGACCGAGGGCCCGGCGGTGGCGTTGCAGAGCTATGGCGCCGTGGTCGAGGTGTCGGCGATCATCGGGTCGGGCAACCGCCCCGGCGTGACCCTGGTCTGGGGGCGGTCGCCGGTGTTCTGCCATCTGGGACTGGACCTGACCGGGGCGAACGGCGGGATCGTGCGGATCGACGACATCACGGTCGAGGACGTGACGGATGTGTTCCACCGCACCATGATGGACTGGGTCGATGTGCGCGACTATGGCGCCATCGGCAACGGCATCGCCGACGATGCCGCGGCCTTTGCGGCGGCGGATGCCGCGGCGCAGGGGCGGACGCTGCTGGTATCGGGCGGGACCTACTACATCGGCAGCAACCTGACGATCTCGAACCCCGTGCGGTTCGAGGGGCGGGTGGTCATGCCGGCCTCGGCGCGGCTGGCCTGCACGCGCAACTACGATCAGGAGACCTACGGCGCGGCCTTTGGCGACGAGGCGGAGGGGTTCCGGCGCGGGTTGCAGGCGCTGTTCTTCTTTACCGACCATGTGACCTATGACCTGCGCGGGCGGCGCATCGACCTTGCGGCACCGATCGACGTGGCGGCCCTGGCGGGGATGACCAGCTTTGCGCAGCGTCGCGTGATCCGGAACGGCCAGATCAATGCGGTGGCCGGCAGCGCCTGGGACACGGTCACGGTGACATCTGTGGGAACCTATTCCACGTCGCAGCCCGATCGGCTGACCGGGGTGGCCAATGTCGCGAGCATCCCTGTCGGCGCGCGGGTCAGCGGTACGGGCGTGGGGCGCGAGGTCTATGTGACCGCAAAGAACATAGGTTCAGGCACGGTGACGCTCAGCCAGCCCTTGTGGGCGGCGGCGGGCACGCGGACCTTCACCTTTGAGCGCTATCGCTACATGCTGGATTTCTCGGGCTTTCAGTCGCTGGCGAAGTTCGAGATCGAGGGGATCGAGTTGCAGGGCAACGGCGTGGCCAGCACGATCCTGTTGCCCACCGTGGGCGAGACCTTCCGGCTTTCGGGTTGCGTGCTGAACAAGCCGAAGGATCGCGGCATTACCTCGATCGGTTCGGGGTGCCAGGGAATCATGATCGACGGTTGCCAGTTCCTGTCGAACGAGCAGGCTTTGGCGGCGCAGGATCGGACGACCATCGCCATCAACGTGAATGCGAATGACGCCAAGATCCGCGGCAACCGGATCGTGCGCTTTGCACATTTCGCCGTGATGGCCGGCAGCGGGCACATGTTCATCGGCAACCATTTCTTCCAGGGCGATGACGAGACGGCCGGGGTTCGGCGGGCCGGGGTGATCTTCACCGACACCAACATCAAGACGCTGATGACCGGGAACTACGTGGACAACTGCTTCATCGAGTTGTCGAACGAGCGCGATGCGGCGCCCGAGTTCCAGAATGAGTACTCGTTTGGCGGACTGACAATCACCGGCAACATCTTCACCGTCAACGATGCGGCTCCCTGGTTTCGCTGGCTGGTCATCACGCCACGCGGACCGGGGCATTACATCCAGGGGCTGAGCGTTACCTCAAACGTGTTCCGAACAGTGAATTGCACCGTGGACCGCGTGGACGTCACGGACGAAACCTGGTCGACCCTGGACCGGTCGAGGTTCCGCAACATCCTGTTCGAGGCCAATTCCTTCAACGGCGTGGCCCAGGTGACGATGAGCCCAGTGGTCCTGGAGCATGCGCAGAACACGGTGGCTGACACCTGGGTGCTGGACGGCAGCGCTTACATGCCCTTTGCCGGGCGGGCGCGCTGTGTGGCTTCGGTGATGCCGGACGGCGCGATCCGGGACGGAGCAAATGCTGTGCAGTATGCGCAGCCCTATGCCGAGACAGAAAAGGGCACGGGCGGCCTGCAGGCCTATCTGCGCTGGCCTTCGGCGGTGAAGGGGAAGGTGCGGGCGACGATCCGCTGCGACAACCCGTCGTGACGCTTCAGGGGCCGGGCCGCAGGTCCTGCGGCCCGAGCCGGAAGGCGCGGGCGAAACCGCCGTTCAGAAGGGCTGACACCGGGGTCAGCCGGACGAAGGCGAAATCCGCGAAATCGACGTAGAGCGTGGCCTTGGTGTGGGTTTCCAGCCAGTGGGCGCGCAGTGCGGGGCGGGCCGGATCGTCGGGGGCGACGAATCCGGCCCTAGCCTTGAGCATGAGCCGCGGATGGGTGAGCGGGTCGCCCTTTGCGCCCGGCTCGCCCAGCATCACCGCGCAATCGGGCCGGTCGCGCAGCGCCGCGAAATGGGGCGCGAGGCTTGAGACCAGCGTGACCGGGGTGCCATCCGGCGCCAGACCGAAGGCAATTCGGCTGACGCCGGGGGTGCCGTCGGCATCGGCATAGGCGAGTGCCGCATGTCGGGCGCTGGTCATGAGCGACCGGGCGAGGGCCAGTGCCTCGGCATTGGCGGGCTGCACCGGATCGGGGCGGGGGGTGGGGCCTGTGCTCATTCGCGCATCACTCCGCGATTGACAGCGACCGGGCGGAGGAGTTGTCTGTCGGCATTTGAGACCGCTTCTCCGGGAATTTCCGGCTTTCTCCGACTTCTGCTAGCGCCGGATCATGCCTGACACAACCCGCCCTGCCGTCCGCTCTGCGGAGTTCCTGCCCAAAATCCTGACCGTTTTGAAAGAGGGCTACGGCCTTTCCGACCTGCGCGCCGATGCGATTGCCGGGCTGACCGTCGCCATCGTTGCGCTGCCCCTGTCGATGGCAATCGCCATTGCGAGCGGCGTGGGGCCGGAGCGGGGGCTGTATACCGCGATCATCGGCGGGTTCCTGGTGTCGGCACTTGGCGGGTCGCGGTTCCAGATCGGCGGGCCGGCGGGCGCCTTCATCGTGCTGGTGTC
The DNA here is from genome assembly GCF_019623905.1 of Neotabrizicola shimadae. NCBI lineage: Bacteria > Pseudomonadati > Pseudomonadota > Alphaproteobacteria > Rhodobacterales > Paracoccaceae > Neotabrizicola > Neotabrizicola shimadae. The sequence continues at coordinate 3,985,098 of NZ_CP069370.1, forward strand.
GGCCTGCGTGATGGACATCGGGGTGGAAGGGCTGATCCTGGCGACTTTCCTGTCCGGCTTCGTGCTTCTGGCGGCGGGGGCGCTGCGGTTGGGGACCTATATCAAGTTCATCCCCTTCCCGGTGACCGTGGGTTTCACCAGCGGCATCGCGGTGATCATCTTCGCCAGCCAGATCCGCGACCTTTTCGGCCTGACCCTGCCGGGGCCCGAGCCGGCGGAGATCCTGCCCAAGGTCGAGGCGCTGTGGGCGGCGCGCGACACCTTCACGCCGGCGGCGCTGGCCGTGGCCGCGCTCGCGGTTTTCACCATCGTCGGGCTGAAGCGGTGGAAGCCGCATTGGCCGGGGATGCTGATCGCGGTGGCGCTGTGTTCGGTGGCGGCTGCGGGTCTGGGCCTGCCGGTGGTGACCATCGGGTCGAAGTTCGGCGAGCTGCCGCATTTGCCGCCGGCCCCGGCGTTGCCCGTGCTTTCGGGTCCGGCGATCACGGCGGCGCTGCCCTATGCCTTCAGCTTCGCGCTGCTTGGGGCCATCGAGTCGCTGCTGTCGGCGCTTGTGGCGGATGGCATGTCGGGCGCGCGGCACCGGTCGAACGCCGAGCTGGTGGGGCAGGGGCTGGCCAATATCGGGTCGGCCCTGTTCGGCGGCTTCTGTGTGACGGGCACCATCGCGCGGACGGCGACCAACGTGCGCGCCGGGTCGCATGGGCCCGTTTCGGGCATGCTGCATTCGCTGTTCCTGCTGACGTTCATGCTGGTGGCGGCGCCGCTAGCGGCCTTCATCCCGCTGGCGGCGTTGGCGGGCGTGCTGGCGGTGGTGTCGTGGAACATGGCCGAAAAGGTGGAATTCGCGAACCTCGTGCGGTCTTCGCGCGGGGATGCGATGGTGGTGATCGTCACCTTCCTGCTTGTGGTGTTCCGCGACCTGACCGAGGGCATTGTCGTGGGCTTTGCCCTGGGCGGGCTGGTGTTCATCCGGCGCATGTCGGACGCCGTTGCGGTGACTCCTGCCAGCGAGGAGAGCGGGCGGTATGATCCGGCCGAGGCGATGCGGTCGGACCGGGTGGTCTATCACTTGCACGGTCCCTACTTCTTTGGCGCGGCGGCGCAGGTCGGCGCGATCCTGGACCGGATCGCCGACAACCCGCGCGCCATCGTCTTCGATTTCTCGGACGTGCCGCTGATCGACAGTTCGGGCGCGCGCAGCTTCGAGCTTCTGGGGCACCGTGCGGGGCGCAAGGGTGGGCGGCTGTACATCGTGGGCGCCCGACCCGAAGTGCGCCGCGCCCTTCTTGCCCAGGGCGCGAAGGAGCCGCTGGTGCGATTCCGGCCCGATCTCGCCTCGGTCGACGAGGATCTGGCCAGGCCGACTGTCTGATCGATTCGCACGAAAGCGGCCTGCGCGCACTTGCCGCACCTTGCCCGCAGGGGCGGAAGCCGGCTTACTTGCGGCGTTGAACCAGGCACTGCTGCGGGGCGATGCGGCATGGGCCGCTTGTTCACGCTAACGGCGGCCCCAAACTTGCGTGTTAGCGCCCATGTCAACGGCCTTTACAGATTCCTGTGAGGGCCAGTGAATATGTTTACAGAATTATCTATACATAAAAAAGGGTTAGCCTTCCATTGACGATTGCGCTAGTGTGGCTTCACATCTGCCGGCGTGCATCTTTGCGGCGGCGTTCGAAGTCAGGCACGAGGGGGGAGTCATGTCCGGGGTTTACGAGGCATCTGCGGAGTTCGTGGCGCGGGCGCATGTGGATGCGGCGGCGTATGAAAAGATGTATGCGGCCTCTGTCGCCGACCCCGAGGCATTCTGGCGCGAGGAAGGTCAGCGCATCGACTGGATCAAGTCCTACACCAAGGTGAAGGACACCTCGTTCGAGTTCGGCAAGGTCTCGATCAAGTGGTTCGAGGATGGCACGCTGAACGTCAGCGCCAACTGCATCGACCGGCACATGAGCCGCCGGGCGAACCAGACGGCCATCATCTGGGAGCCGGATGATCCCAAGACCCCGGCGCGCCACATCACCTATGCCGAGCTTCTGGAAGAGACCTCGCGCATGGCCAATGTGCTGAAGTCGCTTGGCGTCGAAAAGGGCGACCGCGTGGTCATCTACCTGCCCATGATCCCCGAGGCGGCCTATGCGATGCTGGCCTGCGCGCGGATCGGGGCGATCCATTCCATCGTCTTTGCTGGCTTCTCTCCCGATGCGCTGGCCAACCGCATCAACGACTCGAAGGCGAAGGTCGTCATCACTGCCGACCATGCGCCGCGCGGCGGCAAGAAGACGCCGCTGAAGGCCAATACGGATGCGGCCCTGCTGCACTGCGACGATCATGTGAAATGCCTGGTGGTCAAGCACACCGGCGACCAGACGACCTGGATCGAAGGCCGTGACATCGACCTGAAACAGCAGATGGCCTGGGCCAAGCCCTATTGCCCCTATACCGAAATGGGCGCCGAGGATCCGCTGTTCATCCTGTATACCTCGGGCTCGACCGGCAAGCCGAAGGGCGTGGTCCACACCTCGGGCGGCTATCTCGTCTATGCCGCGATGACCCACCAGATCACCTTCGACTATCATGACGGGGACGTATTCTGGTGCACCGCCGACGTGGGTTGGGTCACCGGGCACAGCTACATCATCTATGGCCCGCTGGCGAACGGCGCGACCACGGTGATGTTCGAGGGGGTGCCGACCTTCCCGGATGCCGGGCGGTTCTGGGAGGTCTGCGCCAAGCACAAGGTGACGCAATTCTACACCGCGCCGACCGCGATCCGCTCGCTGATGGGCTTGGGCACGGAATGGGTGGAAAAGCACGATCTCTCCTCGCTGCGCCTGTTGGGCTCCGTGGGCGAGCCGATCAATCCGGAAGCCTGGAACTGGTACAACACCCATGTCGGCAAGGGCCGGTGCCCGATTGTCGACACGTTCTGGCAGACGGAAACTGGGGGCCACCTGATCACGCCGCTGCCCGGCGCGATCCCGCAGAAGCCGGGCTCGGCGACCAAGCCCTTCTTCGGGGTGAAGCCGGTGGTTCTGGACCCGTCGAATGCCCAGGTGCAGGTGGCGGTGGAGACTGAAGGGGTGCTGTGCATCGCCGACAGCTGGCCGGGGCAGATGCGCACGCTGTGGGGTGACCACCAGCGGTTCGAGGAAGCCTATTTCGGCCAGTATCGCGGATATTACTTCACCGGCGACGGCTGCCGCCGGGATGCGGACGGCTATTACTGGATCACGGGCCGTGTGGATGACGTGATCAACGTCTCTGGCCATCGGATGGGCACAGCGGAAGTGGAAAGCGCGCTGGTGGCGCATCCGAAGGTGGCCGAGTCCGCGGTGGTGGGCTATCCGCACGACATCAAGGGTCAGGGCATCTATGCCTATGTCACGCTGATGAAGGGCGTGGAGCCGACGTCGGAGTTGCGCAAGGAACTGGAAGCCTGGGTGCGTACCGAGATCGGGCCGATCGCCAAGCCCGACCTTATCCAGTGGGCGCCGGGCCTGCCCAAGACCCGCTCGGGCAAGATCATGCGCCGCATCCTGCGCAAGATCGCCGAGAACGACTTCGGCAGCCTCGGCGACACCTCGACGCTGGCCGATCCCTCGGTGGTCGAAGAGTTGATCGCCAACCGCATGAACCGGGGTTGAGGTCCGTGGCGGGCGGGCAGAGGACCATCCTGATCCTTCTCGGCCCGCCTGGGGCCGGCAAGGGGACACAGGCGCGGATGCTGGAGGAGGATTTCGGTCTGGTCCAGCTTTCGACTGGCGACCTGCTGCGCGCGGCGGTGGCCGCAGGCACCGAGGCCGGGCGCAAGGCCAAGGCGGTGATGGAGTCGGGGCAGCTTGTGTCGGACGAGATCGTGCTGGCCGTGCTGAAGGACCGCATGGCCGAGCCGGACGTGAGCAGGGGGGTGATCCTGGACGGGTTTCCCCGTACGGCGGGCCAGGCGGCGGCGCTGGATGCCCTGTTGGCCGCGGCGGGCGAGGGCGTGACCGCGGCGGTCAGCCTGGAGGTGGACGACGAGGCGATGGTGGGCCGGGTTTCGGGCCGCTACACCTGCGCCGGCTGCGGAGAAGGCTATCACGACAGCTTCAAGATGCCGGCGGTGCCGGGGACCTGCGACAAGTGCGGCGGGACCGCGTTCAAGCGGCGGGCTGACGACAATGCCGAGACAGTGCGGGAGAGGCTGCGGGCCTATCACTCTCAGACGGCGCCGCTGATTGCCCATTACGACCGGCAGGGGGTGCTGCACCGGGTCGATGCCATGGGGGCCATCGCGGAGATCCGCGCGGCCCTGGGCGAGATTGTCGGCCGCGTCGCGGCCTGAGGATCTGCGGCCCCGTCAGGGGCCGGATGCGAGGCCAGCTCGGATGGAGGAGGCGCGGATGTCGGTCAGGGGTTGGGAGGCAGAGGGGGCAATGGCCAGGGGCACGATCCTGGTGGCCCTGTCGGTCTGGCTGGTCTGCGCGGCCTGGATCGGGTCGCGGTGGCAGGTGGTGCCCTCCATGTCGGGCGGGGCGGGGGGCGTTCCCCTGGGGCTGGTGGCCCGGATGGCCCTGGTCTTGTTTTCGGTGGTCCTGGTATCGCTGTGCGGTTGGAGCCTGGCGGGCAGCGGTCGCGTCGAGGACTGATGACGGGCCAGAGGGGCGTCCGAGCTCGGACGCTTTACGGGATTCAATAAAATCAATGCCTTGCGGGAGCGCCTTCAGGAATTCTTAACGATTCCGGTCGGCCCCGCGCGAGCGTGGGATCGGTCTGGTGGCCCGGAGCATTGCGCCGGCATCCTGGGCAGGCATCCCTTGTTGGCCGGCACCTTGGGGTGTCGCTGGCGGGCGAGGCCGCGGTTCTGTCTGCCCCGCGATCATGCCATCTGCCGCGCCGGAGCGAGGTGTCCCGACCGCTGCGGCGACCCGGACGGGCGGTGAAGCCAGGGGTTTGCGGATGGGATCATTCCGTCGGGTGGTCAAGACAATTTACAGAAATGGCGGCTATCTTGTGAATATGTTGACAGAAATATGCTTTAGCTAAAAATGGTTAGCAATGTTTTGACGATTGCGTTACCATGCCTGTAAATGGCGGTGGAGGGGCCGAAGGGGGCAAGGTCGCAGTGCCGGAGGGGTGGCGACTGGGCCGGGCAGGCAAGCCGCAGAGGTCTTCGGCCGCGATGCGGCCTGAAGGGGGAGGCCGGTGCGTCGGTTGGGGGCGCCGGAAGAGAAACGAGAAACGGAAGGGAGAAGCGCGAATGTCGGACAGGTCGTCAAAGGCCTATTGGGCGGCGAATGTCAGGATCATCCTGATTTCGCTGGCCGTCTGGTTCCTGTGTTCATTCGGGATGGGCATCATCCTGCGCCCGATGCTGATGGGCATCCACATCGGCGGGGCGGATCTTGGATTCTGGATGGCCCAGAACGGGTCGATCTACGTCTTCCTTGTACTGATCTTTGTCTATGCTTGGCGCATGAACAAGGTCGACAAGGAATTCGGCGTCGAAGAGTAAGGGGAACAGTAGAGAATGGATCAGTTTACCCTCAATCTTCTCGTCGTCGGCGCGACCTTCGCGCTGTACATCGGGATCGCGATCTGGGCCCGCGCGGGCTCGACCGCCGAGTTCTATGCGGCGGGCCAGGGCGTCCCCCCGGTCATGAACGGCATGGCGACCGGCGCCGACTGGATGTCGGCGGCGTCGTTCATCTCTATGGCCGGCATCATCGCCTTCGGCGGCTATGAAGCCTCGGCCTATCTGATGGGCTGGACGGGCGGCTATGTGCTGCTGGCGCTTCTGCTTGCGCCCTATCTGCGCAAGTTCGGCAAGTTCACCGTGCCCGAATTCATCGGTGACCGCTTCTATTCGGGCGGAGCGCGACTGCTGGCCGTGATCTGCCTCATCGTCATCTCTGTCACCTACGTGATCGGGCAGATGACCGGGGTGGGCGTGACCTTCGCGCGCTTCCTTGAGGTCTCGACCTCGACCGGCCTGTACATCGGCGCGGCGATCGTCTTTGCCTATGCGGTTCTGGGCGGCATGAAGGGCATCACCTATACCCAGGTGGCGCAGTATGTCGTCCTGATCGTGGCCTACACCATCCCGGCGCTGTTCATCTCGCTTCAGCTGACGGGCAACATCCTGCCGCAACTGGGCCTGATCGGCAGCTATGCGCCTTCGGGCGGCGACGTGGCCTTCCTGGCCAAGCTGGATGCGGTGGTGACGGAACTGGGCTTCAAGGCCTATACCGCCGAAAGCACCAACTACTTCAACATGTTCCTGTTCACCATGTCGCTGATGATCGGCACTGCGGGCCTGCCCCACGTGATCATCCGCTTCTTTACGGTGCCGAAGGTGTCGGACGCGCGGTCTTCCGCGGGTTGGGCGCTGGTCTTCATCGCGCTTCTGTACACCGTGGCCCCGGCCGTGGGGTCCATGGCGCGCCTGAACCTGACCACGACCATGTGGCCGAATGCGGTTGCCGGCAAGGCGCTTGAGGGCGATGCTGTCAGCCTGGCCGACATTGCCAGCAAGCCGGAACTGAGCTGGGTGCAGACTTGGGAAAAGACCGGCCTTCTGGTGATGAAGGACCTGAACGGCGACGGCAAGATCCAGTATGTGAACGAGCCGGCACCGCTGGCGGCCAACACCAAGGCCCTTGCTGACGCGACCAAGGCGAAGGACGACGCGAAGATCGCCGAACTGACCGCCGCGCGCGATCCGATCTTGGCGGAAGCGCAGGTGGGCAATTCGGGCAAGACCTTCGCCGAGATGGGCCTGAAGGGGAACGAACTCATCACCGTGAACAACGACATCATGGTGCTGGCGAACCCCGAGATCGCCGATCTTCCGGGCTGGGTTGTGGCCCTTGTTGCAGCCGGTGCGCTGGCCGCGGCGCTTTCGACGGCGGCGGGTCTTCTGCTGGCGATCTCGTCCGCGATCTCGCACGACCTGATCAAGAGCACGATCAACCCCAACATCTCGGAAAAGGGCGAACTTCTTGCAGCCCGCATCTCGATGGCCTTCGCGATTGCGCTGGCGACCTATCTTGGTCTGAACCCGCCCGGATTTGCGGCTCAGACCGTGGCGCTTGCCTTCGGGCTGGCGGCGGCCACGATCTTCCCCGCGCTGATGATGGGCATCTTCTCGCACCGGATCAGCAAGGAAGGCGCGATTGCCGGGATGCTGGTGGGCCTGGTGTTCACCGCGAGCTACATCTTCGTGTACAAGGGCTGGTTCTTCATCCCCGGCACCAACAACCTGCCGGACACGCCGGACCAGTACTTCTTTGGCATCTCGCCGCTGTCCATCGGCACGGTTGGCGCCATCCTGAACTTCATTGTCGCCTATGTGGTGTCGATGATGACGGCGGCCCCGCCGAAGCATGTGCAGGACCTGGTGGAATCGATCCGCGTGCCGAAGGGCGCCGGCAAGGCCCAGGCGCACTGAGACTGACATGGCGCGTCCCCGGATCATCCGGGGGCGCGTCCCCTGTGCCCAGGAGGGACCATGTCTTCCGAACTGGATACCGTGATCGGATTTCTGGAAACGGTCCATCCCTACGACAGCCTGCCGCGGGACGAACTGGCGCGGGTCGCCGGTTGCTTCAGCCGCAGGGAGTTCGAGGCCGGCGAAGACGTCTATCGCGCGGGAGAGCCGCTGAAGGGGCTGTACCTGGTCAAGCGCGGCGCGGTCGAGGTGACCGATGCCACGGGCGAGCTGATCTCGATCCTTGGGCCGCGCAACAGCTTTGGCGAGCGCGGTCTGGCGCGCGACGGGCTGGCCGTGACCAATGCACGCTGCACCGAAGCCTCGGTCCTGTTGCTGCTGCCTGTGGCCGAGTATCGGCGGCTGGTCTCTTCCGTGCCGGCCTTCGAGCGGTTCTTCAGCCGCGGTCGCGGGGGCGAGGCAAGGTCGAACGACCTGTCCACGCGCAAGGTCGGCGACCTGATGGCGGTGCCGCCCGTCACGGTGGAGCCGGGGACGAGCCTGAAGGCCGCGGCCGAGATGATGCGCGCGCGGCATGTCTCCTCGCTTGGCGTGGTGGAGGACGGGGCCTTCCTGGGCATCCTGACCGCCCGCGACCTGGTGCACCGCGTCCTGGCCGAGGGGCTGGACCCGGCCTTGCCGGTTGCCGGAGTGTTCACCCGGAACCCGGTGACGCTGGCGCCGGGCGATCTGGGATCGGACATCCTGCATGTCATGCTGGAGCGGCGGATCGGCCACCTGCCGGTGGTCGAGAACGGGCGGCTGGTGGGCATGGTCACGCAGACCGACCTGACGCGGTTCCAGGCGGTCAGCTCGGCGCAGCTGGTGCGCGACGCCGCGCTGGCCGGGACGGTCGAGGAACTGGCGGCCGTGACGGCGCGCATCCCGCGCCTGCTGGTGCAGCTGGTGGGTGGGCACAGCCCGCATGAGGTGGTGACGCGGTTGATCACCGACGTGGCCGACACGGTGACGCGCCGCCTGCTGGCCCTCGCCGAGGCCGAGCTGGGTCCGGCGCCGGTGCCCTTCGTCTGGGCCGCCTGCGGCAGCCAGGGCCGGCAAGAGCAGACCGGCGTGAGCGATCAGGACAATTGCCTGATCCTGGACGATACCGCGACCGAGGCCGACATGGCCTATTTCGCGGCGCTGGCCAAGTTCGTCTCGGACGGGCTGGACGCCTGCGGCTATGTCTATTGCCCCGGCGACATGATGGCGACGAACCCCCGTTGGTGCCAGCCGCTGAGGGTTTGGCGCGCATATTTCCGCGGCTGGATCGCGACGCCGGACCCCATGGCGCAGATGCTGGCCTCGGTCATGTTTGATCTGCGGGCCGTTGGCGGCGAAGCGGACCTGTTGCGCGCGTTGCAGGACGAGACGCTGGAGGCTGCGTCGCGCAATTCGATCTTTGTCGCGCATATGGTGGCGAACAGCCTGAAGCACACCCCGCCCCTGGGGCTGTTGCGCGGCTTTGCGACGATCCGGTCGGGCGAGCACAAGAACCACATCGACATGAAGCACAACGGCGTGGTGCCGGTGGTTGACCTGGGGCGGGTCTATGCGCTGATCGGGCGGTTCGCGGTGGTGAACACGCGGGCCCGGCTGGAAGCGGCAGAGGCGGCGGGGGTCATCTCGGCCTCGGGCGCGCAGGACCTGATCGACGCCTATGACCTGATCGCGGCGGCCCGGCTGGAACATCAGGCGGCCGAGGCCCGGGAGGGCCGCAAGCCGGACAATTTCCTTGCGCCGACCGAGCTTTCCGACTTTGACCGCAGCCATCTGCGCGACGCCTTCGTTGTGGTGCGCACCATGCAATCCGCCGTGGGCCAGGCCCGCGGCGCCCGGACCTGAGGCCACCATGGCATATGAACTGATCGGGGCAATCGTGGCGGCCGTCGGCGCGGCCGGGGTGATCCTGCTGCTGAACAAGCTGCTGGGCGGGCGTCTGCCGCGCTGGCTTGTCCCCACGGCGGCGGGGCTGGCCCTGGTGACGGTGACCATTGTGCTGGAATACGGCTGGTATGGTCGGGTCGTGAACGGTTTGCCCGAGGGCGTGGATGTGGTTTGGGTGGACCAGACGCCACAACCGTTGCGGCCCTGGACCTTTGCGGTGCCGATGGCGACCCAGGTGATCGCCGCGGATGGCCGGCAGGTCGCGAAGCACCCGGTCAAGGCAGAGTTGCGGATGCTGCCGCTGTACCGGTTCGCGCGATGGCGTCCGACCGAGCAGGCCGTGATGGTGGTGGATTGCGCGGGCAGCCGGCACGTCCTGCTGACCGAGGGCGTCGCGATCAGCGATGCGGGTGAGCTTTCCGGCGCCGATTGGGTGCCGGCGATGGATGAGATGGGTTACGAGCAGGCGGCCTGCCAGGAGGGTTGAGATGGCCGGAGAGGGGAGGAAGCGCCGGATCCTTGTTGTCGAGGACGAGGACAACATCGCCATCGCGCTGGATTTTCTGATGACGCGCGAGGGTTATGAGCATGATCGCGTGGCGAATGGCAGCGAGGCGCTGGCGCGGATTCGGGCAATGCACCCGGATCTTGTGCTTCTGGACGTGATGCTGCCCGAGGTATCTGGCTACGAGATCTGCCAGGATGTGCGGCTGGACCCGACGCTGAACGACGTGAAGGTGCTGATGATGACGGCGCGCGGTTCTGCCATCGAGCGGCGCAAGGGGATGGCGCTTGGCGCGGACGGGTTCATCACCAAGCCCTTCGAGCTGAAAGAACTGCGCGACGAGGTCCGCCGGCTGCTTGGCCCCGGCGAGGCGGAGGGCCGGCCCGCCGGGGCGGGTTGAGATGATCGAGCGGCTTGGCCTGCGCCTGAGGGTGCTTCTGATCTTTGCGGGCCTTCTGGCCGGTGCCCTGGCGGCCCTGGCGGGCGGGCTGTGGCTTGGCTGGTCCAGGCAGGCCGGGGCCGGCGTGGTGCCGACGCTGGAGCTGGGGGGAATCGCCGCGGGGCTGGTCATCGCGGGGCTGGTGGTCGGGGTCTGGTATCTGTTCGACCTGAACGTGGCGCGGCCGATCGACGCCCTGGCCTCGGCCCTGCGTGCCCGCGCCCATGCCGATGTGGCCAGTGAGATGGATGGCGAGATCGCGCGCTATCTCGGCGACCTGGCCCCGGCGGCCAGTGCGGCCGCGCAGCGCCTGGCCGAGACACGCAATGCACTGGCCGAGGCGGTGGCGCGCGAGACGACGCGGCTGGCCGACGAGAAGGCGCGACTGGAGACGCTGCTTTCGGATGCGCCGGTGGGCGTGGTGCTTTGCACCGGGGCGCATCGGCTGGTGTTCTACAACAGCCAGGCGGTCGATCTGCTGGGCACCGGGGCGGCGCCGGGGCTGGAGCGCAACCTGTTCGATTACCTGCACGCCGGGCCGATCCGGCTGGCGCACCGGCGCCTGATCGAGGGGGGCGAGCCCGACGCCGCCTCGGACCTGCTGTGCACCACGGTGGCCGGGGCGCGGGTGCTGGCGGCGCGGATGCGGCTGCTGGACGAGGGCGGGGCGGAGCCGGGCTATGTGTTGACGCTGCGCGACGTGACCTCGGACCTGGCGGCGCTGGCCAGCCGCGAGGCGCTGCTGGCCGAGATGCTGGACCGGATGCGGCGGCCGGCTGCGAACCTCCAGACGCTGTTGCAGGTGGTGCCCGAGGGCGAGGCGCTGCCGCCCGACCTGGGGGCGGCGGTCCGGCAGGAGGTGGCCGGGCTGGCGGGGGCGGTGCGAGACCTGGGTGCGCGGCACGAGGCGGGGCGCAGCGAGGGCTGGCCGGTTGCCTTTGTGCGGGGCGCCGATCTGGTGGATGGCCTGCGCGCCCGGATCGCGGCTGCCGGCCTGCCGGTGATGGCAGAGGCGGCCGAGCTTCTGTTGCGGTGCAACGGGTTCGAGCTGATCGCGCTCATGTCGCGGCTCGCGGGGCATGTGGCGGCGGCGGGGCTGGCCACGGGCTTTGCCGTAAGCCTGGACGAGGAAGAAGGCGGCGCGATGCTGCGGCTTTCCTGGGAGGGGGCGGCGCTGCCGGTGGGGCGGCTGGACCGCTGGCTGGCCGAGCCGGTCGATCCCGGCGGGCTGGAGGTTACGGGGCTGGCGATCCTGGCAAGCCACGCGACAGAGGCCTGGCCGGAGAGCCATGGGGGACGCGCCTGCATCTGTCTGCCGATCCGCCAGGCCCGCCGCGCGGGGCGGCGGCCGAAGCCGATTGCCCGCGCGGTGGTCTATGATTTCGACCTTCTGTCCAAGGTCCGCAACGAGAAGGTGGCGGACAGCCGGCTGGAGGACCTGACCTATGTGGTCTTCGACAGCGAGACGACCGGGCTGATGCCGCAGCAGGACGAGATGGTCCAGCTCGCGGCGGTGCGGATCGTGAACGGGCGGCGGGTCGAGGGGGAGATCTTCGACACGCTGGTGAACCCTGGCCGGCCGATCCCGCCGGCCTCGACCGAGGTGCATGGCATCTCGGATGCCATGGTGGCGGATGCGCCGGGGGTGGCCGAGGTGGTGCGGCGGTTCCATGCCTTCGCCGAGGGAGCGGTTCTGATTGCCCACAATGCCCCCTTCGACATGGAGTTCCTGAGGCGGGCGGAGTTTGCCATCGGCAAGCGGTTCGACAATCCGATCCTGGACACGGTGCTTCTTTCGGCGGTGGTCTATGGCCAGACCGAGGTTCATTCGCTGGACGCATTGACCCACCGGCTGGGGATCACCATCCCCGAGGAGGCGCGGCATACGGCCATCGGGGATACGGTGGCCACGGCGGATGCCTTCCTGAAGTTGGTCCAGATCCTGAAGGCGCGGGGGATCGGAACCTTTGGCGAGGTCCTGACCGAGGTGCGCCGGCATGGCCGGTTGATGAAGGATCTGAACGGCTGAGGCGTCCGAGCTCGGACGCTTGCGCGCTTTCAATGAAATCAATTGGTTGCCTGCGCGCATTCATGATTGGTTAAGGATTCGCGCTGCGTCTGCCGAGGGGCGGCGCGCCCTGTCTCGGACAGAGTCACCTTTTCTCTGCCACCAATCAGGCCTTGGTGAAGCGCAGCGACACGGATGATATATGACCATTTTCTCGCAAGGGTTGCGCCAGATCATGGCGGTACACCTTTTGATATGATAATAGGTCATCACAGATCACCTTTTTCTGCCTAGGACAGAAGGCAGAGGCTTGGGAAGGCAGGATTTGCACATGTCTTGCCGGGGTAGCGCGATGGATGACTTGAAACGGCGGATTCTGGTGCTGGACGACGATCCCGAGGTTCGGGTGACATTTTCGGATGTGCTGATCGAGGAGGGGTTCGAGGTCCAGACGGCAGGAACCATCGCAGAGTTCCAAGTGATCTCGCGGGCGCGGAAGTTCGACCTGTTCCTGCTGGATGTGGGTCTGCCGGATGGCAGCGGCCTCTCTCTCCTGAAGCCGCTGAGGGAGGAAACCGAGGCGGGTGTCATCCTGCTTGCGCCCCGGCGTGACCGGATCGACGAGGTGGTCGGGCCGGAGCAGGGGGCGCATGACTATGTCGGCAAGTCCTGCCCCCTGCCAGAGTTGGTGGCGCGCATACATGCCGTGTTGCGGCGCATCTCGCCCAGGGGCGCGCCGGCGATGGCAGGGCCTGATGTCAGCCTGCCCGTGGACTTCCAGTTCGACGGCTATCGCGTCTGCCTTTCGGCGCGGCGGGTGCTGGCGCCGGATGGCAGCGATGTTGCGCTGACGCGGGCCGAGTTCGAGATTCTGGGCGTGTTCCTGAAGTGCCAAGGTTGCATCCTCACCCGCGACCAGTTGATGCGAACGGTCAGGGGGCGCGACCGGGAGAGCCATGACCGCGCAGTGGACACGCTGGTCAGCAAGCTGCGCCGGAAGCTGCCGCCCCAGGAAGGCCGCACGATCCCCTATATCCGCACCGTCCACGGCCTTGGCTACGAGTTCATGGGTTGATGCGGCCTATCCCCGCCGGAGCGCGCCGGGCGGCTGGCCATAGGCACGGCGGAAGGCGCGGCTGAGGGCAGAGGGCGAGGAGAAGCCGGTGCGCAATGCGACCTCGGCCAGCGGGTGCCTGGTGTCGGTCAGCATCCGGCGCGCAGCTTGCAGGCGCAGGTGCAGGCCATAGGCGCCGGGGGTCATGCCGAGGCCCTGGTGGAACAGCATCTCCAGCCGGCGCGGCGACAGTCCCACGGCCGCTGCTGTGGCGGTGGCGGGTTCGGGGGCGTCGAGCCGCGCCTCGATCCGGGCAATGGCCTGTGCGACGCGCGGGTCAAGGCGGGGGTCGCGGGCGCGGGGGGGCGGTGCAGCGGTGCGCTGCGGCTCGGTGCCGGGTCGGGCGGTGGTGATGAAGCTGGCCGCCACGGCCAGCGAGAGGGCCGGACCATGGCGCCGGGCGATCAGGTGCAGCATCAGGTCGGGCGCCGGGGCGGCGCCGCCGGCGGTGAAGCGGCTGCCGGACAGCACGAAGCGGTCGGGCACGACTTCGACCTGAGGATGGGCGGTGGCGAAATCCTCCATGTCCTCCCAGTGGACGGTGGCGCGGTGCCCGTTCAGAAGGCCCGCACGGGCCAGCACCCAGGCCCCCGCGTCGATGCCGCCCACGGCGGCGAAACGGGGGGCAAGGCGCGAGAGTTCATGGATCAGCGCGGGCGTTGCGGTTTCCCACTGCCGGAAACCGGCGATCACCACCAACGCGTCCGCACCCTCGGCGGCTGCCAGCGGGCCGGTGGAGGGCAGTTCGATCCCGCAGGTCAGGGGCACGGCGCGGCCATCGGGCGAGACCACGCGCCAGCGGTACGCCTCTTGGCCCAGATGCCGATTGGCCGAGCGCATCGGGTCCAGCACAGAGGCGACTTCCAGGATCGACGCCTGCGGCAGGACCAGGGCGGCGAGAGTCAGCGGTTGCTGCGATGCAGCGAAGATCGTTGCGCTTTGTGCCATGCGCATTTCGTAAATCGTCATGCGGGGCGCGGCAAGACGGCTATGTTCGCCGCCAGCCTTCCGGAGGAACCAGATGCCGCTGACGATGAATCGCGAGGTCTTCATCACCTGTGCCGTGACCGGCTCGGGCGGGACGCAGGACCGCAGCCCCCATGTGCCGCGCTCGCCCGAGCAGATTGCCAAATCGGCGATCGACGCGGCCAAGGCCGGAGCCGCCGTGGTGCACTGCCACGTGCGCGACCCCGAGACCGGCAAGCCGGCGCGCGACCCGAAGCTTTACCGCGAAGTGACCGAGCGCATCCGCGATGCCGAGGTGGATGTGGTGTTGAACCTGACCGCCGGCATGGGCGGCGACCTGATGTTCGACGGCACCGAAGCCATGAACCGGATGAGCCAGAAGTCGGACATGGCCGGGGCGACCGAGCGCGTGGCGCATGTGGTCGAGTGCCAGCCCGAGATCTGCACGCTGGACTGCGGCACGATGAACTTCAACGAAGCCGACTACGTGATGGTCAACACGCCCGGCATGTTGCGCGACATGGCGGCGCGCATGGTCGCCTCGGGCACGCGGATCGAGATCGAGGCTTTCGATACCGGGCACCTTTGGCTGGCCAAGCAGCTTGCGAGCGAGGGAATCATCCCCGACCCGGTGCTGGTGCAACTGTGCATGGGCGTGCCATGGGGCGCGCCGGACGACCTGAACACCTTCATGGCGATGGTGAACAACGTGCCGTCGCATTGGCATTGGTCGGCGTTCAGCATCGGGCGCAACCAGATGCCTTACGTTGCGGCAGCGGTTCTGGCGGGTGGAAACGTGCGCGTCGGGCTGGAAGACAACCTCTGGCTGGACAAAGGGGTGCTTGCCACCAACGCGCAACTGGTGGAGCGTGCGGTCACCATCATCGAGAACCTGGGCGCCCGCGTCATCACTCCTGCGGAAGTGCGCGCGCGCCTGGGTCTGACCAAACGCGGAGTGCTTGGATGAAGACCCCAACCCTTGTTCTGGCGGCGGCGCTTGCGCTTTCGGCCTGCTCGACCTTTGTCAATTCGCCCAACCAGGTCTTTGCCCCGCAGTTCGTAGTGGCCAATCTGGACCAGATGGCGCTGACGGGGACGTGGCACCAGATCGCAAGCTTCCCTCAGACGCTGGACAAGGGCTGTTCCTCGGTTTCCTGGGAAATCCTGCCGTGGAACGGGACGACGACGCCGGTGCGCAACCTGTGCCTTGACCGGGCAAGCGGGGTGACGCGCCTTGTCGAGGGGCAGGCCCGACTGGAAGAGGGCGGGCGCATCCGCCTGCAGATGCCGGGCAAGGCCTTCGCCGGCGATTTCTGGGTGCTGGACGTGGCGCCAGACGGCCGGTCGGTGACGGTGGGCAACGCGGCACGCACGGCGGGCTGGGTCATGACACGGGATGCCGGGTTCAACCGCGTGGCCTTCGACCGCGCTGTCGCGGCCTTCCAGAAGTCGGGCTACGACGCGGCGGCGCTTCAGCGCACGCGCTGAGGCCCGCATTCAGGACAGGGTGACCCCGGATCGCGCTGCGGTCCGGGCAGGATGACGTGCCCCCGCGCGGGGCCGAACGGGAGAGGCTTGACGAATGGCTGCGACGCGCAAGGCGGCGATCATTGGGGGCGGGGTGATTGGCGGCGGTTGGGCCGCGCGGTTCCTGCTGAACGGCTGGGACGTGGCGGTTTTCGACCCCGACCCGGAAGCCGAGCGCAAGATCAACGCGGTCCTGTCCAACGCGCGGTTGGCGCTGCCGGCCCTGTCGGATGTGCCGATGCCGCCCGAGGGGAAGCTGTCCTTTGCCTCGACCATGGGCGAGGCGGTGGAGGGCGCGGAATACGTCCAGGAAAGCGTCTCCGAGCGCATCGAGCTGAAGAAGAAGGTCTATGCCCAGTTGCAGCAGGCCAATCCGGGCGTGCTGATCGGCTCTTCGACCTCGGGCTTCAAGGCATCGGACCTGCAGGACGGCGCGGCGAACCCGGCCAACATCATCGTGGCCCACCCGTTCAACCCGGTGTACCTCTTGCCGCTGTCCGAAGTGTCGGGCTCGCCCCGCAACCCGCCGGAGGTGGTGGAGCGGACGGTGCAGGTGATGAAGGACATCGGCATGTTCCCCCTTGTGATCCGCGCCGAGATCGACGCCTTCATCGGCAACCGCTTTCTGGAGGCCGTGTGGCGCGAGGCGCTGTGGATGCTGAAGGACGGCATCGCCACGACGGAAGAGATCGACGAGGCGATCCGCATGGGCTTTGGCCTGCGGTGGGGCCAGATGGGCCTGTTCGAGACCTATCGGATTGCCGGCGGCGAGGCCGGGATGCGGCATTTCATGGCGCAGTTCGGCCCGGCACTGAAATGGCCCTGGACGAAGCTCATGGACGTGCCCGAGTTCAACGACGAGCTGGTGGAACTGGTGGCCAACCAGTCCGACGCGGAATCCGGCGCCTATTCGATCCGCGAGCTGGAGCGCATTCGCGACCAGAACCTTGTGGGCTTTTTGCGCGCGCTGAAAGAGCGGAACTGGGGCGCGGGCAAGGTGCTGCGGGCCCATGACGAGGCGCGGGCGGCGGTGTTCCATGCGGCGACCGACACGGGGCCGAAGTCGGAGCCGCTGGTGATGGCGCATATGCAGGTGCTGCCCGGCTGGATCGACTACAACGGCCACATGACGGAGAGCCGCTACTACTTTGCCAACTCCGAGACGGTGGACAACTTCCTGCGCCTGATCGGCGCGGGGATGGATTATGTGGCTGCCGGCCACAGCTATTACAGCGCCGAGACGCATATCCGCCACCTGGGCGAGGCCAAGCTGGGCGACCGGCTGGTGGGCACGCTGCAGATCATCAGCGCGGATGAGAAGCGGTTCCGGTCCTTCGTGCGGATCATGAAGGGCGACGAGGTCGTGGCCACGGTGGAGCAGCTTTGCCTGCATGTGGACATGGCGGAGGGCAAGGCGGTGCCGGCGGCGCCGGAAGTCTGGGCGAAGCTGAAGGCGATTGCCGAGACCCAGGCGGGCCTGCCCCTGCCCGAAGGCGCGGGCCGCGCCGTGGGCCAGAAGAAGTGACGCGGGTCCTCATCACCGCGGGGGCGAGCGGCATCGGGTTGGTGATGGCGGAAGCCTTCGCCGGCACCGGCGCGCGGGTCTGGGTGACGGATGTCGACGCGGCGGCGCTGGCCGCGCTGCCGCCCGGCATCCGTGGCACCCATGCCGATGCCTCCAGCGAGCCGGCGATGGAATTGCTGTTCGCCGAGATTGCCCGGGACTGGGGCGGTCTGGACGTGCTCTGCGCCAATGCCGGCATCAAGGGCCCGACCGCGGCGATCGAGGACATGGGTCTGGAGGCCTGGCACCAGTGCCTGGCCGTCAACCTGGACGGCGCGATGCTGGCCGCCAAGCACGGCGCGCGGCTGATGAAGCCGGCAGGGCGGGGCTGCATGATCTTCACCTCGTCCACCTCGGGCCTTTACGGTACGCCCTTCCGCGCGCCCTACGTCGCGGCGAAATGGGGCGTCATCGGGTTGATGAAGACGGTGGCGATGGAGCTTGGACCCCATGGCATCCGCGCCAATGCGATCTGCCCCGGTTCCGTCAACGGCCCGCGCATCGACCGGGTGATCGAGGCCGAGGCCGCGGCCAAGGGCATGACTCCCGATGCCGTGCGGCAGGGCTATGCGAGCGGCACGGCGCTGAAGCGGCTCACCGATCCCGAGGATGTGGCCGGCCTTGCCCTTTTCCTTGCCTCTGACGCGGCGCGCATGATCTCGGGTCAGGCGCTGGCGGTGGATGGCATGACCTACAACGTTGACCCTTGAGGGACATGATGGAATTCGGACTGACCGAAGAACAGAAGATGATCGTCGAGACGACGCGCGCCTTCGTGGAGAACGAGCTCTTCCCGCATGAGCTGGAGGTCGAACGCAGCGGCGTGCTGCCGGTGGAGCTGATCCGCGAGATCCAGAAGAAGGCGATGGAGGCGGGTCTTTACGCCGCCAACATGCCGGCCGAGGTGGGCGGCGCGGGCCTGGATACGCTGTCCTGGCTTCTGTACGAAAAGGAGCTGGGGCGCGCCAACTATGCGCTGCACTGGACCTGCGTGGCGCGGCCGTCGAACATCCTGCTTGCCGGCAATGCCGAACAGCGCGAGCAGTACCTGATGCCCTGCATCCGGGGCGAGACCTGGGACTGCCTGGCCATGACCGAACCTGGCGCCGGCTCGGACCTGCGGGGCATGAAGGCCAGCGCCCGGCAGGACGGCGACGACTGGATTCTGAACGGGACGAAGCATTTCATCAGCCATGCCGACCTGGCGGGCTTTGCCATCGTCTTCGTGGCGACGGGCGAGGAGCAGACCCCGCGCGGACCCAAGAAGAAGATCACCGCCTTCTTCGTTGACAAGGGCACGCCCGGATTTACCGTGCGCGAGGGCTACCGCAATGTCAGCCACCGCGGCTATACCAATGCCGTGCTGGAATTCGACGACTGCCGCGTGAACAAACGCCAAATCCTGGGCGAGGTTCACAAGGGCTTCGAGGTTGCCAATTCCTGGCTGGGCGCGACGCGGCTGCAGGTCGCCTCGACCTGCCTCGGCCGCGCTGAACGCGCGCTGGACCTGTCGGTGCGCTATGCCGCCGAACGCGAGCAGTTCGGCCAGAAGATCGGCAAGTTCCAGGGCATCAGCTTCAAGCTGGCCGACATGGCGATGGAGCTGAAGGCGGCGGAACTGCTGACGCGCGAGGCCGCCTGGAAATACGACCAGGGCACCGTGACCGAGGCCGACATGTCCATGGCCAAGCTGAAGGCAACCGAGGTGCTGGCCCATGTCGCCGACGAGGCGATCCAGATCCATGGCGGCATGGGGCTGATGGACGAGCTGCCGCTGGAGCGCATTTGGCGCGATGCGCGGGTGGAGCGGATCTGGGAGGGCACGTCCGAGATCCAGCGCCACATCATCAGCCGCGAGCTTCTGCGGGCCCACGGCGCATGAGCGAAGCCCGCCGCCCCGCCGTGACCATCACCTACTGCACGCGGTGCAACTGGCTGTTGCGCGCGGGCTGGATGGCGCAGGAGCTGCTGTCGAGCTTTGGCGAAGAGCTGGGGTCAGTGACGCTGGTGCCCGGAACGGGCGGCATCTTCACCGTGACGGCGGATGGCCTGGGGCTTTGGGACCGCAAGGTGGACGGCGGGTTTCCCGATGCGGCCGAACTGAAGCGGCGGCTGCGCGATGCCGTCTGGCCCGAGCGCGGATTGGGACATGTGGACCGGGCACGCGACCCCGGCTGAGGCGCCCCGCATCGACGCCGGGGGGCCGTCTGCCCCCCGGACCCCCCGAGGATATTTGAGAACAGAAGAAGTAACAGGATGTTAACCACCGAACGGCAATCTGGTCGCACGGTACAGGCGGGGACGCCGATGACCGTAACGGGAGAAGGCGCCTCGCCCCGGACATGCGGGCGGGGCGCAACCTCGGGTCTTGTCGGGGGCGATCATGTCGCGTGATCTGTCCCGCCTCTTGCGGCCCCGGTCGATTGCGGTGCTTGGCTCGGGATGGGCGAAGAATGTTGTCGAGCAGTGCCGGAAGATGGGCTTCGATGGCCCGGTCTGGCCAGTGCATCCCACGCGGGACGAGATCGGGGGCGCGCCCTGCTTCCGATCGCTGGCCGACCTGCCGGCACCGCCGGATGCCACCTTCATCGGGGTGAACCGCCATGCCACGCTGGACGTGGTGCGCGAACTGGCGGCGATGGGGGCGGGCGGGGCGACCTGCTTTGCCAGCGGATGGGAAGAGGCGGGCGAAGCCGGTCTTCAGGCCGGACTGGTGGCCTCGGCCGGCGACATGCCGATCCTGGGGCCGAATTGCTATGGCGTCATCAACTACCTGGACGGGGCTTTGCTGTGGCCCGACCAGCATGGCGGCAGGCGGGTGGAGCGCGGGGTGGCGCTTCTGTCCCAGTCGTCGAACATCGTCATCAACCTGACCATGCAGGCCCGCGCCCTGCCGGTGGCCTATGTCGCCTGCCTGGGCAATGCTGCGCAGGTGGGGCTGGCCGAGCTGGCCGGGGCGCTTCTGTCGGACGAACGGGTGACGGCGCTTGGCATGTACGTCGAAGGCATCGACGACGCGCCGGCCTTCGCCGCGCTGGCCGAGGCGGCGCGGGCGGCTGGCAAGGGCATTGTCTGCGTGAAATCGGGCAAGACGGAACTGTCGCGCACCGCTGCGGCGTCGCACACCGCTTCGCTGGCGGGCGGGGGGGCGGCCTCCTCGGCCTTCCTGCGCGCCTGTGGCGTGGCCGAGGTGAACACGCTGACCGAACTGGTCGAGACGCTGAAGATTTTCCACGTCCACGGCCCGCAGATTGGCACGCGGCTCTGCTCGCTCTCCTGTTCGGGCGGGGAGGCGGGGCTGGTGGCGGATCTGGCCGCGCCCTATGGCATCGACTTCCCGCCGCCGTCAGACGCGCAGCGGCATCGCCTGGGCGAGATCCTGGGGCCGATCGTGGCGATTGCCAACCCGCTGGACTACCATACCTTCATCTGGGGCGACGGGCCGCGCACCACGGATGTCTTCGCCACCATGCTGGCGGGCTATGATGCCGGTATCTTCATCATCGACCCGCCACGGCCGGACCGCTGCGATCCGTCGAGCTTTGAACCTGCGCTGCAGGCCATCGTGGCAGCGGGGCAGGCGACGGGGAAGCCGGCCTTTCCGGTGAGCTCGCTGCCCGAGAACTTCGACGAAGCGCTTGCCGAGGGCATGATGGCGAAGGGTGTGGTGCCGCTGATGGGGCTGGAGACGGCGCTTGGCGCGATCCGGGCGGCACAGACCCCGGCCGGGGCGCCGGGCTGGCGGCCTTGGACGGCGCGGGCCGAGGCTGGCGAGGCGCGGCTTTTGCCCGAAGGTGAGGCCAAGGCGAAGCTGGCCGCGGCCGGGGTAGCCGTTCCGAAGGGCGTGTCGGCCCTGACGCTTGCGGCTTTGGAACCGCTGGTGGGCAACATTGCCGCGCCCTTTGCGCTGAAGGGCATGGGGTTCGCGCACAAGACCGAGGCCGGGGCAGTGCGTCTTGGCTTGAGTTCGCTGACGGGGCAGGCCGAGATGCCAGGGGCAACTGGGTACCTGGCCGAGGAGATGGTGACCGGGGCGGTGGGCGAGGTCCTGCTCGGCCTGCGGCGCGACCCGGTCTATGGCATGACCCTGACGCTTGGCATGGGCGGCGTGACCGCCGAGTTGCTGGCCGATACCGTGACTCTGGTGGCGCCGGTGACGGAGGCCGAGGTGGAGGCGGCCCTGCGTCGGCTGCGGCTTTGGCCGTTGCTGGATGGCTATCGTGGGCGGCGGAAGGCCGACGTGGGGGCCATCGTGCAGGCGGCGGTGCGGCTGCAGGGGCTGATGGCGGCGGAGCCGGCCATACGGGAAATCGAGATCAATCCGCTGATGGTGCGCGAAGAGGGTGCCGTGGCGGTGGATGCTGTCATCTGGGAGGAGACCCCATGAACGAGCTGTTCTTTCCGGTCGACGGGCCGATCAAGACCCGGCGCGAGGGCGCCATTCTGGAGGTCACGCTGGACCGGCCCAAGGCCAATGCCATCGACCTGAAGACCAGCCGGATCATGGGGCAGGTGTTCCGGTCGTTCCGGGACGATGACTCGCTCAGGGTCTGCATCCTGCGGGCGGAGGGGGAGAAGTTCTTCTGCCCCGGCTGGGATCTGAAGGCCGCGGCCGAGGGCGATGCGGTGGACGGGGATTATGGGGTCGGCGGGTTCGGGGGGTTGCAGGAGCTGCCCAACCTGAACAAGCCGGTGATCGCGGCGGTTAACGGGATCTGTTGCGGGGGCGGGCTGGAGCTGGCCTTGTCGGCGGACCTGATCTTGTGTTCCTCGAACGCGACCTTTGCCTTGCCGGAGATCCGGTCGGGGACGGTGGCGGATGCGGCCTCGATCAAGCTGCCCAAGCGGATCCCCTATCATGTGGCGATGGACCTGCTTCTGACCGGCCGCTGGTTCGATGCGGAGGAGGCGCTGCGGTGGGGGATCGTGAAGGAGATCACCTCGCCGGCCGACCTCTTGGCCAAGGCCTGGGACCTGGCGCGGCTGTTGGAGAGCGGGCCGCCGCTGGTCTATGCGGCCATCAAGGAGGTGGTGCGGGAGGCTGAGGCGATGCGGTTCCAGGATGCCCTGAACCGGGTGACCAAGCGGCTCATGCCCACGGTGGACCGGCTTTATTCCAGCGAGGACCAGCTGGAAGGGGCCCGGGCCTTTGCCGAGAAGCGGGACCCGGTCTGGAAGGGGCGCTGAGGTGAGGCCGGGGCGTCCGAGCTCGGACGCCCCGTCGCCCCCAGTCATTTCAAGGGGTTACGAAGTCGCGTTAACTTGGACTTCATAATTGTCCGAGGTCAGAGCGGATCGCGGCGCAGGGGCGTGGTGGAGCAGTGCAGCCCGCCGCCGTTCTTGTGGACGGCAGCGTAAGGCAGGGTGTCCCAGCGGACGCCTGCCGCCGCCAGCCGGTCGAGCGTGCGGTTGGTGGCGCCTTCGGGCATCAGCACATGGCCCGGCGCGATGGCGAGCGAATTGACGATCCAGGGATCGTCGGCCGGGTCGATGTCGATGTAGCGGATGCCGCGGGCGGTGAGTTCTTCAAGGAAGCTGTAGGGCAGGCGCATGGTGTTCAACAGCGCCAGGTCGCGGTCGATCATCAGGAAGCTGACATCCAGGTGGATGTCGAAGCCCAGAAGATCGACGATCAAGAGCTCGACCCCCTGGCGTTTCAGGACCTCGCCCACCTGTTCGGCGCCGTCGCGGTTGACCCGGACGCCGACGCCGATGGCGCAGGTCTTCTCGTTCAGCCAGGCGAAGGAGCCGCCCTCCATCACGCCGCGGCCCGAGATGGTGCGCAGGATCGGGATGCCGAGCCGGGCGAGGGTGCGGGTGATCGCCAGTTCCTCGCCGCGGCGGATGCGGGCGCCCATGCGGTTGATGATCGCGCCGCCCTTCACCATGATCAGCGGATCGCGGGTATAGACCTGCTTCAGCCGGATGCCGGCATCGCCATCCACGAAATGCACCTCGACCCCCGCCGCCTGAAGCGCGGCCACGAAGGCATCGTGCTGGGACTGCATCAGGGGGATGTCGGGCGGGGTGTCGGACTGGAAGTACCAGCCGGTCGCCGGATCGCCGAAGGATCCGATTTCGGACAGGCGCTTAGAGGGATCGACCACGGCCATCTCGGGGCCGGGGCGGTGCATCAGGATCGAACGGATGCGGCCCACGTCATTGTCTACGCCCCAGACCTTGCCCCAGGTGGAGACAAGTTCGCCCTCGTCCTCGAACGGCGGCTCGGCGCCTGCGGCGAAGGTCTTGATGGTCTGGTTGTAGATCCAGTGCGCGTTGGACATGGGGTGCACCTCCTGTGGCGGTGGAGGGTAGGGGGGCGGCGGGGCGGGGGCAAGGGTGGGGGAATAGGATGGGCAGGATTGCCCATCCTACGGGGTGCAGGGCGGCTGGTCGTTCGAATGGTGGTACGCGGCCAGCCTTGCCCGAGGCCATCGCCTCGGGCACCGTGGGACGCTGGCGACAGGACCGCCCGTGCGCTCCAAGCGCACGGGCCGCGCCTGCCTGCCCCTTGGCAGGCGCGAAAACGCGCCAGCCCAGGCAGGCGCGCCCCGTGCAACTGGCGTGCAGGGAAAGTTGCCACCCCCCTTGGCGATTTGCTGGCAAATCGCCAACGCGCGGGGTCCGGGTCCACTGGACCCGGCCCTGATCCGCGCGAAAGAAGAAGGCCCGTCAGAGAGCGGGTCAGGTACTTGCAAAGGGAAGAGGCCGTTCGCCCGGCGGGAACCGAGGCCCCGGCTTTCGCCGGGGCGAGGGAAGGTCAGGTGGCCCGAACGGTCAGGACTTCATGCCGTCCCAGAAGCCCTTGACCTTCTGGAAGAAGGACGAGCCTTCCGGGTTGTTTTCCTCGGACAGCTTCTCGAACTCGCGCAGAAGTTCCTTCTGGCGCGAAGTGAGGTTGACCGGGGTTTCCACCGCCAGTTCGATCACCATGTCGCCGGTGCCGCCGCCGCGCAGGGCGGGCATCCCCTTGGCGCGGAGCCGCATCTGTTTGCCGGTCTGGCTGCCCGCCGGGACCTTCACGCGGCTTCGGCCGCCGTCGATGGTGGGCACTTCGACCTCGCCACCAAGCGCGGCGGTGCCAATGGTGATGGGCACGCGGCAGAAGAGATGCACGCCGTCGCGCTGGAAGATCGGGTGATCCTTCACCTCGATGAAGATGTAGAGATCGCCCGCCGGTCCGCCGCGCAGACCGGCCTCGCCTTCGCCCGCCAGGCGGATGCGGGTGCCGGTTTCCACACCTGCGGGGATGTTGACCGAAAGGGCGCGTTCTTTTTCGACCCGGCCCGCGCCTCCACAGGCGCGGCAGGGGTTCTTCACGATCTGGCCCGCGCCGTTGCAGGTGGGGCAGGTGCGTTCGACGGTGAAGAAGCCTTGTTGCGCGCGGACCTTGCCCATGCCCGAACAGGTGGGACAGGTGACGGGTTCGGCCCCGCCTTCGGCGCCGGTACCCTTGCAGGTGTCGCAGGGCACCGAGGTCGGCACGTTCACTGTCTTCTGCACGCCGGACCACGCCTCTTCGAGAGAGACGCGGAGGTTGTAGCGCAGGTCCGAGCCGCGCTGCGCGCGCGAGCGTCCGCCGCCGCCGCGCTGGCCGCCCATGAAGTCGCCGAAGAGGTCTTCGAAGACATCCGAGAAGGCCGAGGCGAAATCGCCCTGCTGGAAGCCGCCACCGGGGCCGCGCGGACCGCCGCCGCCCATGCCGCCTTCGAAGGCGGCGTGGCCGAAGCGGTCGTAGGCGGCCTTCTTGGTGTCGTCCTTCAGGACGTCATAGGCCTCGTTCACTTCCTTGAACTTGGCTTCGGCATCCGGGTTGTCGGCATTGCGGTCGGGATGAAGCTCCTTCGCCTTGGTGCGATAGGCCTTCTTGATCTCTTCCGCGCTGGCCCCCCGGGCGACGCCGAGCGTTTCGTAGTAATCGCGTTTCGCCATCTGAAACCCCGAGTGCCCGGAACAGGGAAGGCGGCCCGTAGGGGGCCGCCTTCATCGTTTACTGTTCCAGCGGCTGCATCACTTGCGCTTGTTGTCGCCCAGATCCTCGAAATCGGCATCGACGATGTCCTCGTCCACCGGGCGGGCGTCGTCACCGTCGCCGCCTTCGGCCGAAGCCTGCGCCTTGTAGATCGCCTCGCCGAGCCGCATCGCGGCTTCGGTCAGGTTCTGGATGCCGCCGCGGATCTTGCCGACATCCTCGGTCTTGAGGGTGTCTTCCAGCGCGCCCATCGCCAGTTCGATCGCCTCGACGGTGGAGGGATCCACCTTGTCGGAGTGTTCGCTGAGCGACTTCTTCGTCGAATGCAGCAGGCTTTCGCCCTGGTTCTTGGCCTCGACCAGTTCGCGCCGCTTCTTGTCGGCCTCGGCATTCGCCTCGGCGTCCTTTACCATCTTCTCGATGTCGTCATCCGAAAGGCCGCCCGAGGCCTGGATGGTGATCGCTTGCGACTTGCCGGTGCCCTTGTCCTTGGCGTTGACCGAGACGATGCCGTTGGCGTCGATGTCGAAGGTGACCTCGATCTGCGGCACGCCACGCGGCGCCGGGGGAATGTTTTCCAAGTTGAACATGCCCAGGAGCTTGTTGTCGGCGGCCATCTCACGTTCGCCCTGGAAGACGCGGATCGTCACGGCGTTCTGGTTGTCTTCGGCCGTGGAGAAGATCTGCGACTTTTTGGTCGGGATCGTGGTGTTGCGGTCGATCAGGCGGGTGAACACGCCGCCCAGGGTTTCGATGCCGAGCGACAGCGGGGTCACGTCGAGCAGGACCACGTCCTTGACGTCGCCTTGCAGGACGCCCGCCTGGATGGCGGCACCGGCGGCCACGACTTCATCGGGGTTGACGCCCTTGTGGGGCTCTTTCCCGAAGAACTTGGTCACTTCCTCGATCACGCGGGGCATGCGGGTCATGCCGCCGACGAGAACGACCTCGTCGATGTCGGAGATCGAGATGCCGGCATCCTTGATCGCGGCCTGGCAGGGCTTGATCGACTTCTTGATCAGGTCCTCGACCAGGCTTTCCAGCTTGGCGCGCGTCAGCTTGACCACCAGGTGCAGGGGCTGCCCGGTGTTCTTGTCCATCGAGATGAACGGCTGGTTGATCTCGGTCTGGGAGGCCGACGACAGCTCGATCTTGGCCTTTTCGGCGGCTTCCTTGAGCCGCTGGAGCGCCATCTTGTCGAGCGTCAGGTCGACGCCATGCTCTTTCTTGAACTCGTCCGCGAGGTACTGGACGATGCGCATGTCGAAGTCTTCGCCGCCGAGGAAGGTGTCCCCGTTGGTCGATTTCACTTCGAAGAGGCCATCGTCGATTTCGAGGATGGTGATGTCGAAGGTGCCGCCGCCGAGGTCATAGACGGCAATGGTCTTCGTTTCCTTCTTGTCGAGACCATAGGCCAGCGCGGCGGCCGTGGGCTCGTTGATGATGCGCAGGACTTCGAGGCCCGCGATCTTGCCCGCGTCCTTGGTGGCCTGGCGCTGCGCGTCGTTGAAATAGGCGGGAACCGTGATGACGGCCTGGGTGACAGGCTCGCCCAGGTACGATTCAGCGGTTTCCTTCATCTTCTGCAGGATGAAGGCCGAGACCTGGCTGGGCGAATACTTCTCGCCGCGCACTTCGACCCAGGCGTCGCCGTTGCCGCCGTCCACGATCTTGTAGGGGACGAGCTTCTTGTCCTTTTCCACTTCGGCATCGCCCAGACGGCGGCCGATGAGGCGCTTGACGGCGAAGATGGTGTTGGAGGCGTTGGTGACGGCCTGACGCTTGGCGGCCTGGCCGACGAGGCGTTCGGTGTCGGTGAAGGCGACGATCGAGGGCGTGGTGCGCGCACCTTCCGAGTTCTCGATGACGCGGGGTTGCGAGCCATCCATGATGGCGACGCAGGAGTTGGTGGTGCCGAGGTCGATTCCGATGACTTTGGCCATGTATGCTACCCTTTCTTCGGCGATGTTCTGGGGCCGGACCCGTTGCGGCATCCTGCCCCGATCCCAAGTGCAACCCGGAGGGCGGCCTGCCCTTCCGGCTTCGTTGGGGTATATAGGCAGGGGTCTTGGGGGCCGCAAGCGGCGGAATGGCGGGAAATCCGATGGAAGCGGAGAAAACCGGAAGGACTGCGGTCACTCGGCCCGAGGGCGTGGAGATCCGGGGTTTCCGGTATTTTCCGGGCTGGCTTTCGCCCGAAGAGCAGACGGCGCTGGTCGAGGCGTTGCGGGGCGTCGCGGCGGAGGCGCCCTTCGTGCAGCCCGAGACGCCGGGCGGGCGGAAGATGTCGGTGCGCATGACCTCGGCCGGGCGACTGGGCTGGGTGACGGACCGCCGGGGATACCGCTACGAGCCGTGCCATCCCGTCACGGGGCGACCCTGGCCGCCGGTGCCGGGCATGGTGCTGGACCTGTGGCGCGCGGTGACGGGGCTGGTGCGCGCGCCGGATTGCTGCCTGGTGAACTTCTACGGCGAGGGCGCGAAGATGGGGCTGCACCAGGACCGCGACGAGGGGGATTTCGGTTTTCCGGTCGTCTCGGTTTCCCTGGGGGATGAGGCGCTGTTCCGCATGGGCGGCACGGACCGCGCAGACAGGACGGAAAGCGTCTGGCTGAAATCGGGCGACGTGGTGGTGATGGGCGGCGCGGCGCGGCTGGCCTTTCACGGCATCGACAGGGTGCGGCACGGATCGTCGCGCCTGTTGCCGCAGGGCGGGCGCATCAACCTGACCCTGCGGGTTGTGCAGGTGCCGTAGGTCTTGAAGACACCGCCCTAGCGCCCGGCGTTCCAGCTGATCGAGGCGTGCCGGCGGGTGTAGAATTCGCCCATCAACCCCACGACGATGCAGGCGAGCGTGACATAGACCGGGTAGCTGATCGAGGTTACGCGCGGGCTGTAGTTCAGGAAGATGAAGCCGCGCGCCTGGTCGATGGTGTGGAACAAGGGGTTCCAGATGAAGAAGGGCAGGAGGTGCGAGGGCAGATTGTTGGCCAGGAACATCTTGCCCGAGCCGATGATGTTGGCCCGGTTGTAGACCTGGCTGACCACGCCGAAGAGATCGGGTTGCCAGGGCATGGCGGCCTTGAACACCATGCCGATTGCCGCGCCCGACGCCCAAGCCAGCAGGAACATCGCCATCGCGCCGACGGGTTCGTGGATCGAGATCGGCTGGAAGGCCACGTCATAGACGAAGAGGATCACCGCTGCAGACAGCACCTGAAGGTAGAGCGAGCCAAGCGCTGCGGCGCAGATGGCGACCAGCGGGTTCATGGGGCCGTGCTTCATCATGGCCGAGGTCGGACCATCGGACCGGACCACCGCCCCCATTGCCTTTGAATGGGTCATGAACAGGAAGACGCCCGACATGATGAACAGGAGGAAGTCGCCGCGCACCTTGTTCTGCCGCATCCCGAGGAAATCGAGCATGAAGTAGAACACCGCGATCATCAGCACCGACTGGAAGATCGCGAGGAGGAGACCGATCACCGCATTGCCATGCGATTTGCGGACATGGCGCACCGAGGCATGGAAGATCAGTTCCAGAAGCGCAAAGGCGCTGCCGATGCCGGTCTGCTTTCTTTCCACGCGAAACATGGGCGGCTCGATCCTCGGGCGGGCGGAGGGCTGCATCCTGCAACGGGAAATCTTGTCGTTCCCTTGATGGCAATGTTAAGGCCGGGACGGCACGCAATCAACCACATGCAGTTTCCGGCCGAGGAGCCCCATGGATTTTGACCGTCTGATCCCCGTCATTCGCCGCCTTGCCCTGGAAGCGGGCGACCGCATCATGGAGGTCTATGACGGCCCCGATTTCGAAGTGAAGGCGAAGGGTGATTCCAGCCCGGTCACCGAGGCTGACGAGGCGGCGGATGCGCTGATTTCGGCCGGGCTGCGGGCGGAGTTCCCGGATCTGGTGCTGATCACCGAGGAACAGGCGGCGAGCCATGCGCTGACGGCCAAGACCTTCCTGATCGTGGACCCCCTGGACGGCACCAAGGAGTTCGTGCAGCGCCGCGGCGATTTCACGGTGAACATCGCCTATGTGCAGGACGGCGTGCCCTTGCGCGGCGTGGTCTATGCCCCGGCGCAGGGGCGGTTGTTCTATACTCAGGCCGATGGCAGCGCGGTCGAAGAGACGGGAGCCCTGGACAAGGCGGCGCCGGGGACGGTGACGCGGATCGGGGTGTCGACACCCGACAACGGCGCGTTGATGGTGGTGGCGTCGAAGTCGCACCGCGATGCGGCGACGGACGAGTACATCGGCAAGTATGCCGTGAAGGACATGAAGAGCGCCGGGTCCAGCCTGAAGTTCTGTCTGGTCGCCACCGGCGAGGCCGATCTTTACCCGCGCCTCGGCCGCACGATGGAATGGGATACCGCCGCGGGCGATGCGGTGCTGCGCGGGGCGGGGGGCCATGTCGTGCGCTTCGACACGCATGAGGCGCTTGGCTATGGCAAGCCGGGCTGGGACAACCCGTTCTTCATCGCCTATGCGCCAGGGGTCGAGCTGAAGAAATGAGCGTTCTCATCGCCATCCCCGCGCGGTTCGCCAGCACGCGCTATCCGGGCAAGCCGCTGGTCGCCCTGAAGGGTCCGGACGGGGAAAAGACCCTGATCCGGCGCAGCTGGGAAGCGGCGATGGCGGTCAACGGCGTGGACCGCGTGGTGGTGGCGACGGATGACGCGCGCATCCGCGACCATGCCGAAGGGTTCGGGGCCGAAGTGGTGATGACCTCCTCGGCCTGCCAGAACGGCACGGAACGCTGTGCCGAGGTGGCGGCGGCCCTGCCGGGGTTCGACATCGTGGTGAACCTGCAGGGCGACGCGCCGCTGACGCCGGCCTGGTTCGTGGAGGACCTTGTCCAAGGGCTGCAGGCCGACCCCGAGGCCGATATTGCCACGCCGGTTCTGCGCTGCGACGGGCGGGCGCTGAACGGCTTTCTGGCCGACCGCCGTGCGGGGCGCGTGGGCGGTACGACGGCCGTGTTCGGGGTTGGTGGGCGAGGGCTCTATTTCTCGAAGGAAGTGATCCCCTACACGGGCCGGGTCTATGCCGACGACGAGCCGACGCCGGTGTTCCACCATGTCGGTGTCTATGCCTATCGGCCCGAGGCGCTGAAGGCCTATCCGTCCTGGCCCGTGGGTCCGCTGGAACAGCTGGAAGGGCTGGAACAGCTGCGGTTTCTGGAGAACGGGCGGCGCGTGCTGTGCGTGGAGGTGACGGCGCGGGGGCGGCAGTTCTGGGAGCTGAACAACCCCGAGGACGTGCCGCGGATCGAGGCGATGATGGCCGAGATGGCATCGCTGGGATGAGCCTCGCCACGGCCAGCGTGGTCGTGGTGAGCCGGGAGCGGCCCGGCGCGTTGGTCCGCTGCCTGATGGCGCTGGCGCAACAGGACCACCCCGCCTTCGAGGTGGTGGTGGTGGCCGATCCGGCTGGGCTGGCGGCGGTGGCCGCGACCGGATTGGCGGTGAAGGCGGTGGGGTTTGACGAGGCCAACATCTCGGCCGCGCGGAACCTTGGGCTGGCGCAGGCGGCGGGCGAGGTGGTGGCCTTCATCGACGACGATGCCTGCGCGGAACCCACCTGGCTGTCGCGGCTGGTGGCCGTGTTTGCCGATGCTCGGGTGATGCAGGCCACGGGCTTCGTGCGGGGGCGCAACGGGATTTCCTTTCAGTGGCGGGCCTGCGAGGTGGACCGTTTCGGCGAGGATCATGCGCTGGACGTGCCGGAGGACCGGGTGTCGCTGCACGAAGGCTCGGGTGCGCGGGCGGTCAAGACGGTGGGGACGAACTGCGCCTTTCGCGCGGCGGCCCTGCGCGCGGCGGGCGGGTTCGACCCGGCCTTCCGCTTCTTTCTGGACGAGGCGGATGTGAACCTGCGGCTGGCGGCGCGGGGCGGGCTGACGGCGGTGGTGCCCTTGGCCCAGGTGCACCACGCCTTTGCGGCCAGTGCGCGGCGGCGGGCCGACCGGGTGCCCCTGTCGCTGGTCGAGATCGGGGCGAGCACGGCGGTATTCCTGCGCCGCCATGCGCCCGAGGCGGCGGGGGCGCTGCCCCAGGCGGTGGTACGGCGGGAACGGGCGCGGCTGTGGCGGCATCTGCTGCGCGGGCGGATCGGGCCCTTGCGGATGCGGGCGCTGATGGCGGGATTGCGGGCGGGATGGGCGGAGGGGCTGGCGCGGCGCTTGGCACTGGAACCGTTGCCCGACAGTGGCGCGCCCTTTGCGCCGCTGCCGGGGACGGGGCCACGTGGGGGTGTGGTGTTGGTGACCGACCGAGCGGGCCGGGCGGCGGCGCTGGATCAGGCGGGGCGCGCGGCAGGCGCGCGGATCGTGACGGTCCTGGTCCTGTCGCGCGGGTTCCGGCGGCACAGGCACGGGTTCACCGATGGTGGCTTCTGGTTGCAGGAGGGCGGGGCGCACGGCAAGGCCGACCGGAAGGGACCGGTCTTCTGGCGAACAACCGCTGCGCTGCGGGGCGAAGATGAGCGTAAACGGTTGGCACCTGTCCGTCCGGTCTGGTCGGATACCCCGCTGGATAGGTGACTTCCCCTCGCGTTGGTGGCATTACGATGGGACGCCGGTAAGGAAGGACGTCATGATCGTCCGGTGGGTTTGGCCGGCAGGTAGCATTGGAGCAGGACGTGGCAACGGCACGTGCGAAGCGCAAGACGAAGGTAACCAAGGCGATCTTCCCGGTCGCAGGGCTGGGGACGCGGTTCCTTCCGGCGACGAAGTCCATCCCCAAGGAGATCATGACGCTGGTTGACCGGCCGCTGATCCAGTACGCCATCGACGAGGCGCGGGCCGCCGGGATCAAGGAGTTCATCTTCGTGACCTCGCGCGGGAAATCTGCGCTGGAGGATTACTTCGACCATGCGCCCGAGCTGGAAAACTCGCTGCGCCGGTCCGGAAAGGATGCGCTGCTGGAGATCCTCAAGGACACCAACATGGATTCCGGCGCCATCGCCTATGTGCGGCAGAACCGGGCGATGGGCCTGGGCCATGCCGTCTGGTGTGCGCGGCGTCTGGTGGGCAACGAGCCTTTTGCGGTGCTGCTGCCCGACGACGTGATCGCGGCAGAGAAGCCCTGCCTGCAACAGATGATCGAAGCCTACGAACAGACCGGCGGCAACATGGTGGCCGCGATGGAAGTGCCGCCGGAAAAGGCCTCGGCCTATGGCGTGGTGGACATCGCCGAGGACATGGGGTCCATTGTGCAGGTCAAGGGCATGGTCGAGAAGCCGCCGGCGGACAAGGCGCCTTCGAACCTGGCGGTGATCGGGCGCTATATCCTGACGCCGCAGGTGATGAAGAACCTCAACAGCGGCAAGCAGGGCGCGGGCGGCGAGATCCAGCTGACGGATGCCATCGCCAGGGAAGCGAAGAAGCCGGGTCAGGTCTTCGCCTACCGCTTCCGCGGCCAGCGTTATGATTGCGGGTCGAAGGCCGGGTTCCTGCAGGCGACGGTGGCGTTCGGCCTGTCGCGCCCCGACCTGCGGGACGAGTTCGCGCAATACCTGAACGACATGGTGGCGCTGCAGAAGGCAGCCCAGTGACGTGACGGCGAAGGGCGAGGCCTGGCTGGTCGATCTGACCCGGCTGGCCTCGCGCATCGGGCACGGACCGATGACGGGCGTGGACCGTGTGGAACACGCCTATCTGCACGAGCTGTTGCGCCGGGACGCGCCGCTCTTCGGCCTGATCCGCAGCGCCATAGGATTTCTTCTGCTGGACCGGGAGGGCGTTGCCCGCCTGGCCGCCCTGGTGGAGGGGCGCGAGACGGCACCGAAGGCCGGGCGGCTGGAACGGCTCTTGCGGCGAGGTCAGCCGGCGCGGGCCGATGCCGAGGCCTTGTTGCGGCGGGCCGCGGTGGCCCGGGCGCCGGCGCCGTTCCTGGCGCGGATGCTGCGGCGGAACCTGCCGGCAGGCGTGCGCTATCTGAACCTGGGTCATGCCAACCTGACGCCGCGTGTCTTCGATGCGGTCCATGCCGTGCCGGGGGCACGGGCGGGCGTGCTGGTGCATGATGTCATCCCGCTGGACCATCCCGAACTGACCCGCCTGGGCATCCCCGAGGTCTTTGCCCGCAAGATGGCGGCAGTGGCCAGGGGGGCGGATCTGGTGATCCACACCACCCATGCCGGTCGGCAGCGTGACGAGGCGCAACTGGCGCGACTGGGGCGCGTGCCGCCGGGTCGCGTGGCGCAGCTTGGCATGGAGCCTGCCGGGCCCGCCCCAGCCGAGGTGCCGACCGATCTGGATCTGTCCTCGCCCTACTACGTCGTTCTGGGCACCATCGAGCCGCGCAAGAACCATGCGCTGCTGCTGGACCTGTGGGACCGCCTGCCGGCCGGCCCCCGGCTTGTGGTGCTGGGCGGGCGGGGCTGGCGCAACGAGGCGGTGTTTCGCCGGCTGGATGACCTTGCTGCAGGGGGGCGGGTGATCGAGCGGCGGGGCCTGTCGGACGGCGCGGTGGCGGCGGTTCTGGCCGGTGCGCGGGCTCTTCTGTTTCCCAGCCTGGCCGAGGGGACGGGCCTGCCCGCCCTGGAGGCTGCGGCTCTGGGCGTGCCGGTCATCTGTTCGGACCTTCCCGAATTGCGCGAGGTGATGGGCGACTATCCCGTTTACCTTGCGCCAACAGACGGTTATGCTTGGTCTGACGTGATTGGGTCGATTGAGCAGACCGGAGGTTCAAACCGGGATAGGGGCGCAAGGTTCGTCCTTCCTACCTGGGAGGACCACTTCAAGACGACGTTAAGCCCCGACTGGTAAGGCTGTTCGGAGAACACTAACCCGGGGACGGGCAACAGGTGAGCATCTTTTCCAGGTACGCTCTGCGCCTTGCGCGAAAGCGTTGGAAAATCAGGGCCTTCCGCAAGCGGAGAGAGCTTTCCTCCGTTGTGGACCGGTCATCTGCGATCCGGTCCGACGACATCCTCGTGTTCTCGACCCTGCGCAACGAACGGGTGCGCCTGCCCTATTTCCTGAAGTACTACCGCGATCTTGGCGTGAGCCATTTTCTCATCGTGGACAATGACAGCGACGATGGCAGCCGCGAGTACCTGCAGGCGCAGCCCGATGTCTCGCTTTGGTCAACGAAGGCCAGTTACAGGCGGTCGCGCTTCGGGGTGGATTGGCTGAACTGGCTGCAATGGCGGTTCGGCCACGGTCACTGGTGCCTTGTCGTCGATCCGGACGAGTTCTTCGTCTATCCCTTCTGCGATACGCGGCCCTTGCGGGCGCTGACCGACTGGCTGGACGCAAGTTCCATTCGCAGCCTGTCTGCGATGATCCTGGACATGTATCCCAAGGGCCCGATCGGCGGGCAGCCCTACCGCGAAGGGCAGGATCCCTTTGAAATCGCGCCCTGGTTCGATGCCGGCAATTACACGATCACGCGGAACCGGCGTTATGGCAACCTGTGGATTCAGGGTGGTCCGCGCGCCCGCGTCTTCTTTCCCGACAATCCCGAACGGGCGCCGGCGCTGAACAAGATTCCGCTGGTGAAATGGCACCGCGATTTCGTCTATGCCAGTTCGACCCACATGCTGCTGCCGCGCGGCCTGAACCTTGTCTATGACGAATGGGGCGGCGAAAAAACCAGCGGTTGCCTGCTGCACGCCAAGTTTCTGGATACCTTCGCCGCCAAGGCCGAGGAAGAGATGGTGCGCAAGCAGCACTATGCCGGCAGCCATGAATACCGCGCCTATCGCGAGGTCATGTCCAGCCAGCCCGACCTGTGGTGCAAGTGGAGCGAGAAGTACATCAACTGGCGGCAGTTGGAAATTCTGGGCCTGATTTCCAAGGGGAACTGGGCATGACAGAGGCACCGCAGCTGAGCGTGGGCTTCGTGATGCTGTGCCATACCGCGCTGGATCGCGCGGCGCAGGTGGCGCGGCACTGGGCCGAACGCGGGGCGCCGGTCGTCGTGCATGTCGACCAGGCCACGCCGCGCGCGGACCATGACCGCATGGTGCAGGCGCTGTCGGACCTGCCAAACGTGCGGTTCTGCAAGCGATACGCCTGCGAATGGGGCACCTGGGGGCTGGTTGCGGCCACGCAGGAAGCGGCGACCGTGATGCTGCGCGACTTTCCCTATGTGCGGCACGTCTACCTGGCCTCTGGCGCCTGCCTGCCCCTGCGGCCGGTCGAGGAACTGGCCGCCTATCTGGACGACCGCCCCAAGACCGATTTCATCGAAAGCGTGACGACCGAGGATGTCGGCTGGACGGTGGGCGGCCTGGATATCGAGCGGTTCACGCTGCGCTTCCCGTTCTCGTGGCGCCGGAACCGCAAGCTGTTTGACGGCTATGTGCGCCTGCAACGTCGCGTGGGGTTCCGACGCAAGGTCCCGCCGGGCATCCATCCTCATCTGGGCAGCCAGTGGTGGTGCCTGACGCGGCAGACCCTGTCGGCCATCCTGGACGACCCAGAGCGGAAGGATTACGACCGCTACTTCCGCCGGGTCTGGATCCCGGATGAAAGCTATTTCCAGACGCTGGTGCGAAAGTATTCCGCCAACGTGGAAAGCCGGTCGCTGACGCTGTCGAAGTTCGACTTCCAGGGCAAGCCGCACATCTTCTATGACGACCACCTGCAGTTGTTGCGCAAGTCGGACTGCTTCGTGGCGCGCAAGATCTGGCCGCAGGCGGACAAGCTTTATGCCGCGTTCCTGGTGCCGCAGGCGCGGGCGCTGGCGGCGACAGAGCCCAATCCGGGCAAGATCGACCGGCTGTTTTCCAAGGCGATCGAGCGGCGGACGAAGGGTCGGTCCGGCCTTTACATGCAAAGCCGCTTTCCCAACCTGGACTGGGAGAACGGCCGTACTGCGGGGCCCTACTCGGTGTTCGAGGGGTTTGCCGACCTGTTCGAGGATTTCGAGACCTGGCTGGGCAAGGCCACCGGCACGCGGGTGCATGGCCATCTGTACGCCCCCGACCGGGTGCATTTCGCCAATGGCGAGTCGACCTACAACGGCGCCATGTCCGACAGCGCCGCGCTGCGCGACTACAACCCCAATGCCTTCCTGACCAACCTTCTGTGGAACACACGGGGCGAACGGCAATGCTTCCAGTTCGGGCCGGGTGACCGGCAGGACATCCAGATGCTGTTCGCCGCCGATCCCAATGCGCAGGTGCAGGTGATCTCGGGCGCCTGGGCGGTGCCCTTGTTCAAGTCGAACCGCAACTTCGGCGAGATCCGCAAGGAGGCGGCCTGGTTGCAGAAGGTCGAGGCCAAGCACCTGGACGTGCTGCGCGCCAGTTGGGTGAAGGCGCGGGTGCGCATCTGGACGCTGGCCGAGTTCATCGAAAGCCCGATGGAGCCGTTGCAGATGATCGTGGACGAGATCAGCCCGCGGTCGATGCGCCGGCTGACCGAGGTGCCGCGGCTGTCGGACCTGACGGGCTTTGGCCAGTTCCTGCAGAACCTGCGCAACCAGGGGATGCAGCCGGTGCTGATGGGCGATTTCCCCGTGGGCGACGATCCGCGCCCCGCCGCCGGCCGCCGGGGCCGGCCCTACCTGGTGAAGTGATCTCTTGGCGCATCCGCGGTTTTCCAGCTTTGTCATGTTCGCCGAGATGCGGACGGGGTCCAACCTTCTTGAGACCAACCTGAACGCGCTGGAGGGGGTGACCTGCCACGGCGAGGCCTTCAACCCGCATTTCATCGGCTATCCCAACCGCGACGGATTGTTCGGCATGGACCTTGCCGCGCGCGAGCGCGATCCGGGCGAGCTGTTGCGGTTGATGAAGGCCGAAACGCCGGGCTTGCCGGGGTTTCGCTATTTCCACGATCACGACGCGCGGGTCTGCGATCTGGTGCTGTTCGATCCGGCCTGCGCCAAGATCATCCTGACGCGCAACCCGCTGGAAAGCTATGTCAGCTGGAAGATCGCGCAGGCGACGAACCAGTGGAAGCTGACCAACGCCAAGAACCTCAAGACAGCCAAAGCCACCTTCGATGCCGAGGAGTTTGCGGCTCATGTCGAGGAGGTGCAGGGCTTCCAGCGCCGGCTGATGCATGGGCTGCAGACCAGCGGGCAGACGGCCTTTTACATCGATTACGAGGATTTGCAGGATCTGGACGTGCTGAACGGCCTGGCCGCCTTCCTTGGGGTCGAGGCGCGGCTGGCCGCGCTGGATGGGACGCTGAAAAAGCAGAACCCCGAAGACGTCGCCGACAAGGTGACCAACCCTGAAGAGATGGCCGCTGCCTTGGCCGGAACCGACTGGTTCAACCTGGGCCGCACCCCGAATTTCGAACCGCGGCGTGGGCCGAACATCGTGAGCCTGGTGGCCGCGCGCGAGGCGCCGCTCCTGTTCCTGCCCATCAAGGCGGGGCCCGAGCGGCAGGTTCTGGACTGGCTGGCGCAACTGGGCGGAGTGGAGCGTGGGTTCGACCAGCGCAAACTGCGGCTGTGGAAGAAAGACCACCCGTTGCATCGCAGTTTCACCGTGCTTCGCCATCCGGTTGCCCGCGCCAAGGCTGCCTTCGACGAGGCGCTGGACAGGGCCAAACCTGACCTTCGGCAGGTGATCCGCCGGTCCTGGGGCGTGGACATCGGCGATGCAGATGCCATACGCGCCACGGATACCGCCTATCGCACGGCCTTCCTTGCCTTCGTGAGGTTCCTGAAGACCTGCGGCGCGGGCCAGTCCAGCCTGAAGGTCGAACCCGCCTGGGCCACCCAGGCTGCCTGCCTGCAGGGCTTTGCCGGGTTTCAAAGCCCGGATGCGGTGCTGCGCGAGGAACGGCTGGCCGAGGGGCTTGGCTGGCTTGCCGCCGAACTGGGGATCGAGCCGCCGCCGCTGCGCCAGCGCGCCGATACTGCCGCGATCGGGCTGGCCCAGATCTACGATGCCGAGATCGAAGCCGCCGTCCAGGACGCGCAGCTTCGGGATTACATCGCCTTCGGATTCGAGGCCTGGCGCGGCTGAGGGCTCAAGCCGCCTGGATCGACCGGCTTTCGGCCAGGATCGCGTAGAGCTTGGCCGGATCATTGTTGGCGCGCAGCTTGGCGCAGACCGACTGGTCGCGCATGGTGCGGCTGACAAGGGCCAGCGCCTTCAGGTGTTCCACGCCCGAATCCTTGGGGGCGAACAGGCAGAACACCAGGTCGACCGGCTGGCGGTCCACCGAGTCGTAATCGAAGGGTTTTTCCAGCCGGAAGAACACCCCGACGATGCGGTCCAGTTCTTGAAGCCGGGCATGGGGCAGGGCGATGCCGTTGCCCACGCCGGTGGGCCCCAGGCTTTCGCGTTCCTGCAAGCCGTCCACCGCCGCGGCGGCGACGATCCCGTAGGCCTGGGAAGCCACCTCTCCCAGATCCTGGAAGAGGCGCTTCTTGCTGGACATCTGGCTCAGGACACGCACGGCCCCAGCATTCAGTAGTTTCGAGAGATCCATGAACTGCTGTCGATCCTGCCCGCCCCGGGGCTGTTATTTGCTATTGCGCGGGTCGATCCATCCGATGTTGCCGTCTTCCCGACGATACACCACGTTGACGCCACCGTGCCCTTCATTGCGGAAGACCAGAAGCTTGTGGCCGGCAAGTTCCAGCTGCATCACGGCTTCGCCCACGGTGATGGAGGGAATCTTCGTCTCCATCTCGGCGATCACGATCGGCTGGAGGCTCGTCGCCTCGGCATCCTCGACTTCCTCGGATGGCGCGAGGATATAGGACGAGCCTTCGCCGAATTCAACCGGCTCCGGCCGGTCCAGACGGTGATTGCGCAGGCGGCGCTTGTAGCGGCGCATCTGCTTGTCCATCTTCTCGCGGCAGCTTTCGAACGCCGGGTAGATCTCGGATGCGTGGCCCTTGGCCTGGGCGGTCAGCCCGGTGGACAGGTGGATCACCGCTTCGCAGACAAACTCGTGCGCAACCCGCGAAAACACCACCGACACTTCGGTCGGGCGCTGGGCGTACTTTTCGACCAACTCCCCGATCTCGGACTTCACATGCGTAGTGAGAGCCTCGCCGATGTCGATCTGTTTGCCGCTGATTTGGTACCGCATGATGCCTCCTTCACATTCGGGCCAAGCCGTGCCGGGACCACCGGAACACGGTCAGGGTCGAAGCCTTGCTAAGCGGGGGTGTGGCGCCGGCTCCTGACACGGGCCGAACCGGAAAACGGACCGGCGGTCAGGTCTGACGGGGCGTTGTTTTTCTCGCATCACGGGTATTTGGCGCCACGGAAGCGGGGGTTGTCAACCTCTACATCGGGATGCGCGGGGCGCTGTTCAAGAGATGCGGAAGTTCTGCCCCAGGTAGACACGGCGCACCATCTCGTCGCCCACGACCTCTTCGGTTGTGCCGCTTTTCAGCACGACGCCATCGTGCAGGATATAGGCGCGATCCACGATCTCCAGCGTCTCACGGACGTTGTGATCGGTGATCAGCACGCCGATGCCACGGTTCTTCAGATCGTGGACCAGATGGCGGATATCCGCCACCGCGATCGGGTCCACGCCGGCGAAGGGTTCGTCCAGAAGCAGATAGCGCGGGTTGGCGGCGACGCAGCGCGCGATTTCCACCCGGCGGCGTTCGCCACCGGACAGCGCCAGCGCCGGGGCGCTGCGCAGGTGAGTGACCGAGAAGTCGCTCAGCAGTTCCTCCAGCCGTTCGCGGCGCGAATGCGGGTCCGAGATCGAGATTTCCAGAACGGCAAGGATGTTGTCCTCGACCGAAAGCCCCCGGAAGATCGAGGCTTCCTGCGGCAGGTAGCCGATGCCCAGTCGGGCGCGGCGGTACATGGGCAGGCCGGTCACGTCGCGGCCATCCAGCAGGACCTGGCCCGCCTCGGGCATGACAAGCCCGGCGATGGCGTAGAAGCAGGTGGTCTTGCCCGATCCGTTCGGGCCGAGAAGGGCCACCACTTCGCCCCGGTCAAGCTGCATCGACACGTCGCGGATGACCGGACGTTTCTTGTAGCTCTTGCGCAGCGAGATGACCCGCAATCCGCCGCTGCCCTCTGTCACGGTCAGGCCCACGGTCATGGTTGCGTCGCCCCGCCGGTTTCGCCGGGCTTGAAGACGGTGCGAACCTTGCCCGACATACGGGCGGTGCCCGCGGCCATGTCGACATCAAGCTTTTCGCCCGACACGGCGCCAAAGCCCTGGGTCAGCAGGACCCCGCCCTCCATCACCAGCTTGCCGCCCGCGATGTCATAGACGGCGCGCGCGGCTTCGGCCGCCTCGGTGGGTGTGGTGACGACAACCGATCCGGTCGCGGTCAACCGGGTCATGGCGTTCGTCTCCTGCGAATACTCGACCAGCGCCTCGTCGGCGGTCAGCCGGAGATCGCCCTGCACGGCCAGGACCGAGCCGGTGAACGTCGCCGTGGAGGCGGTCTGGTCCACGGTCAGTTCATTCGCGGTGATCTCGACCGGCAGGTTCGGGTCCTGCTTGAACCCGGTGCCTATCTTCATCTCTTGCCCGCTCTCCTGGGCAAGGGCCATGCCGGCAAGGGCAATCATGGCGGCCGTCAGGGCAAGGCGGAGGGGGCGGGTCATGTCACGGTCCGGCATTCTGGCTTGAGGGCTGGTAGATCAGCTTAACATTTCCGACGAAGCGAAGAACATAGCCCGTTCCGGCCGCTTCGTCGGCAGTCAGGTCCATGCGGTCGGCGGTTATCCGCCCCGGCGGGCCCTCGGCCACCACCGGCGCGGTGCTTTCCAGATGCGACCGGTCAAGCGCGGCAACCAGGCCCTCGGTGGCCATGCTCAGCCCGTCCGAGGTGGTCGCCAGCACGTCACCCGTCAGCGTGGCAATCCGGGCCTGCGTGTCGATCACCACGTCGCGCGATTTCAGCGTGACAAGGCCGCCTTCCTTCA
Organism: Neotabrizicola shimadae; assembly: GCF_019623905.1. Classification (NCBI taxonomy): domain Bacteria; kingdom Pseudomonadati; phylum Pseudomonadota; class Alphaproteobacteria; order Rhodobacterales; family Paracoccaceae; genus Neotabrizicola; species Neotabrizicola shimadae. Next base: position 4,026,392 of record NZ_CP069370.1, read on the forward strand.
TCTGAAGGGTGCCGATGACTTGCCGGCCGGTGGCCTCGCTCTGGCCGCTGCCGGCGGGGCGGGCTTCCTCGGCGTTCAGCATCAGGCTGTCTCCGTCCGAGGTGACCCCCGAATAGCTGGGCCGCGTCATGCGGGGTTCGCGGACGCGGTCCTCGATCTCGCCCTCGGAATAGGGCAGGTCGATGTCGCCGCCGATGCGGTTGGATACCAGGAACAGCGTGGACAACAGCGCCAGCGCGGCAAGGGGCAGCGCGACCTTCAGCCAGCGGACGATGCGGGTGTGCCGGCCACCGTCATCGGGCATGGGTCAGAACGCTCCGGCGCGCAGGATGTCCTGCACCTTCAGCACGCCGACGGGCCGCGTCAGCGCATCCGGCGAGACGACGAAAAGGCAGGTGATCCGCCGTTCGTCCATCAGTGCCAGCGCCTTTTCGGCCAGCGCATCGGGCCCGATCGTGCGGGGGCCGCGTGTCATGACCTCGCCCGCCCGGTGCGACAGGAGCCCGTCGATGTGGCGGCGAAGGTCGCCGTCGGTGATGATGCCGATCAAGGCGCCCGCCTCGTCCACCACGCCGGCCACGCCAAAGCCCTTTTCCGTGATGGTCAGCAGGACATCGGCCATCGGGGTCGATTCGCGGACCAGCGGCATGTCGGTGTGCATCAGGTCGCCCACCTTCGTCAGCCGCGCGCCCAGCTTGCCGCCGGGGTGGAACAGGCGAAAATGCTCGGGCGTGAACCGGCGGTGTTCCATCAGCACGATGGCCAGTGCATCGCCGAGCGCCAGCGTCATGGTGGTGGAGGTGGTGGGCACGATGCCGGTGTCGCAGGCTTCCTGCGCAGGCGGCAGCAGCAGCGCCACATCGGCCTGGCGCAACAGGGTAGACCCCTCGCGCGACGCAACGCCGATCAGCGGAATGTCAAAGCGGCGCGAATGGGCCAGCAGGTCGGCCAGTTCCGGCGTCTCGCCCGAGTTGGACAGGACCAGAAGCACGTCGCCCCGCATCACCATGCCCAGGTCGCCGTGGCTGGCCTCGGCCGGGTGGACGAACTGGGCGGGCGTGCCGGTGGAGGCGAAGGTCGCGGCGATCTTGCGGGCGATGTGGCCCGACTTGCCCATGCCGGAAACGATCACACGGCCTTTCGCGTTCAGCAGGATCTCCACGGCCCTTGCGAAGCTGTCATCCAGGCGGTCGCGCAGAAGCGACAGCGCCTCGGCCTCGCGTGCAATGACACGGCGTCCGGTCGCCAGGAAATCAGTGGTGGAAGAGGTCATTGGGCTCGTCCCAGCCAAGAAGATCCAGCTCGGCACGCGTGGGCAGGAAGTCGAAGCACCGCTGCGCCAGCTCCATTCTTCCCTCGCGCTTCAAGCGAAGTTCCAGCTCGGTCTTCAGCTGGTGGAGGTACAGTACGTCCGAGGCGGCATATTCCTTCTGCGCGTCGTTCAGCACCTCGGACCCCCAGTCCGAGGTCTGCTGCTGCTTGGACACATCGACGCCGACCAGTTCCTGCAACAGGTACTTCAGCCCGTGGCGATCGGTGAAGGTGCGGATCAGCTTGGATGCGATCTTGGTGCACCAGACCGGGGCGGTGCGCACGCCGAAGGCGCGTTGCAGCGCCGCAATGTCGAAGCGGCCGAAGTGAAAGAGCTTCAGCACCGAAGGGTCGGCCAGCAGGCGTTCCAGGTTCGGTGCGCGCGTCTGGCCCCGGTCGATCTGCACCAGATGGGCGCTGCCGTCGCCTGCGGACAATTGCACCACGCACAGCCGGTCGCGGCGCGGGTCAAGGCCCATGGTCTCGGTGTCGATAGCCACGATCGGGCCAAAGCTCAGGCCGTCGGGCAGATCGTTCTTGTGCAGGTGGATGGTCACAGCCTTGCCCCTTTTCCGGTGGCCGGAAACACGAAGGGGCGCGCCTTGCGGCCGCGCCCCTTGGTGGATGGTGCCCAGAAGAGGACTCGAACCTCCACGCCTTGCGGCACTGGTACCTGAAACCAGCGCGTCTACCAATTCCGCCATCTGGGCGATGTCGTGGGGGGCGATGTATCTGCCCCGAACGGGGGTGTCAACGGGGGTGCGGAAGATTTCGTCGCGCCCCTGCAACCCTGTGCCGGGTTGCCGCGCCGCCGCGTGAAAGCTATGGAGAAGACAGGTTTCGCAGGACGCAGGGAACAGTGGTCCATGAGCAAGCTGGTCACCATCTACGGCGGTTCGGGTTTCGTCGGGCGTTATGTGGCGCGCCGTCTGGCCAAGGCAGGCTGGCGCATCCGCGTGGCGGTGCGTCGCCCGAACGAGGCGCTGTTCGTCAAACCCTATGGCGTCGTCGGTCAGGTCGAACCGGTGGCCTGCAACATCCGCGACGATGCCTCGGTGCGCGCCGCGATGCATGGCGCCGATGCGGTGGTGAACTGCGTGGGCATCCTGAACCGGTCGGGCCGCAACACCTTTGACGCGGTGCAAGCCGAAGGTGCTGCGCGTGTGGCGCGGATCGCGGCCGAACTTGGCGTGAAGCGGCTGGTCCAGCTTTCTGCCATCGGCGCCGACAAGGCATCGGACAGCGAATATTCCCGGACCAAGGCCGAAGGCGAGGCCGCCGTTCTGGCGGCCTTCCCCGAAGCCGTGATCCTGCGCCCTTCGGTGATCTTCGGGCCCGAGGACGGGTTCTTCAATCGCTTCGCCGGCATGGCGCGGTTCACGCCCATCCTTCCCGTGGTGGGCGCGAATGTGAAGTTCCAGCCGGTCTACGTGGACGATGTCGCCGCCGCCGCCGCGAAGGCCGTGGCAGGCGAGGCCGCGCCCGGCATCTATGAACTGGGCGGCCCCGACGTCGCGACCTTCCGCGAACTCATGCATCACATGCTGGGTGAGATCCGCCGGGGGCGGCTGGTGCTGAACGTGCCCTACTGGATCGCCTCGGTCCTGGGCGGGGTGCTGGACATGGTGCAGGCGGTGACGCTTGGCCTGATCGAGAATCGCCAGCTCACCCGCGACCAGGTGCGCAACCTCAAGCGTGACAACGTGGTCGCGCCCGATGCGCGGGGCCTGGCCGAGCTTGGCATCCAGCCCACGGCGCTCAGCGCCGTTCTGCCGGAATACCTGTGGCGTTATCGTCCGCAGGGCCAGTACACCGCGATCCAGGAATCGGCGAAGAACCTGCGCAAGGCCTGACGCCATGGCCGACAGCACGCTGGTTGCCGCAGCCCTCGGTCTTCTCGAGGGGCTGACCGAATTCATTCCGGTGTCATCGACCGGGCATCTGTTGCTGGCGGGGCACTTCCTGGGCTTCCAAAGCGCCGGTCGGACCTTCGAGGTGGTGATCCAGCTTGGTGCCGTGCTGGCGCTTCTGGTCGTCTATTCGGCCAAGATCCTGCATGTGCTGACCACCGCGCACCGCGACCCTGCCTCGCTGAAACTGCTGGTCGCCGTGCTGATCGCCTTCTTCCCCGCCGTGATCGTGGGCGTACTGGCGCATGATTTCATCAAGACGGTACTTTTCGAAACGCCGATGCTGATCGCGGTCATGCTGATCCTGGGCGGGATCATCCTTTTGCTGATCGACCGTCTGGCGCCGCCGCCGCTGTACGACAGCGCCGAGTCGTTGCCGCTTCGTGTGGCTCTCGTGATCGGGCTGTTCCAGTGCCTTGCGATGATTCCCGGCACCTCGCGCTCGGGCGCGACCATCGTGGGCGCGCTGCTGATGAAGGTCGAAAAGCGCGCAGCTGCGGAATTCTCCTTCTTTTTGAGCATGCCGACCATGGGAGCGGCAGTTGCCTACGATCTGTTCAAGAACCGCGATGTCTTGGACTGGTCGGCCTTGTCGCAGATTGCCGTGGGTTTCACCGTGGCCTTCATCAGCGCCGTCATCGTTGTGCGCTGGTTGCTCGGCTATGTCAGCCGCCACGGTTACGCCCTGTTCGGCTGGTGGCGAATCATCGTGGGCGGCGCCGCTGCAATCGCCCTGTGGGCGGGCTTCTAGAAGATGGGTTACTAATACTGACCTAATTTTCGACCGGATGGTTCAAGCCTTCTGTCCGGACAGCCAGAAAAGCGAATAATAGGTCAGTCCTTCTGACTTTTCTTCACGCGACCCCTTGGGTATCAAGGCGCACCCGAAATGAACTGGGAGGCGCAGCCGTGGCCACGCAGAAGATGCTGAAGTTCGTGACGCTGAAGAAGGAGACGCCCGAAAAGCGCCCTGCCGATCAGCGCGCACAGGACTTCGCTGAAATCTATCGCGAATTCGCCGATGCCAAGGCCGCCGAACAGGCCAGCCGCTGCAGCCAGTGCGGCGTGCCCTACTGCCAGTCGCATTGCCCGCTGCACAACAACATCCCCGACTGGCTGCGCCTGACCGCCGAGGGGCGGCTTCAGGAAGCCTACGAGATCAGCCAGGCCACCAACACATTCCCCGAAATCTGCGGCCGAATCTGCCCGCAGGACCGGCTGTGCGAAGGCAACTGCGTGATCGAACAGTCGGGCCACGGCACCGTGACCATCGGCTCGGTGGAAAAGTACATCACCGATACCGCCTGGGAGGAAGGCTGGGTCAAGCCGATCCGCCCGTCGATGGAGCGGCCGGAAAGCGTGGGCATCATCGGCGCAGGCCCCGGCGGCCTGGCGGCGGCCGACGTGCTGCGCCGGCGCGGGGTGCAGGTCACGGTCTACGACCGCTATGACCGCGCGGGCGGCCTGCTGACCTATGGCATCCCCGGCTTCAAGCTGGAAAAGCCGGTGGTGATGCAGCGCATCGAACAGCTGGAAGCCGGCGGCGTGCAGTTCGTGCTGAACTGCACCGTGGGCAAGGATCTGACCTTCGACGCCATCCGCGGCCAGCATGACGCCGTGCTGATCGCCACCGGCGTCTACAAGATCCGCGAGATCGAGGCCCCCGGTTCCGGCGCAGCCGGCATCGTGAAGGCGCTGGACTACCTGACCGCCTCGAACCGCAAGAGCTTTGGCGACGAGGTGCCCGAGTTCGATTCGGGCGAACTGAACGCCGAAGGCAAGCGAGTGGTGGTGATCGGCGGCGGCGACACGGCGATGGACTGCGTGCGCACCGCGATCCGGCAGGGCGCAACCTCGGTCAAGTGCCTCTACCGCCGCGACAAGGCGAACATGCCGGGGTCGCAGCGCGAAGTGCAGAACGCCGAGGAAGAGGGCGTGGAATTCGTCTGGCTGTCGGCGCCCAGGGGCTTTGCCGGCGGCACGAAGGTCGAAGGCGTGATGGTCCAGCGGATGCGCCTTGGCGCGCCCGACGCAAGCGGCCGCCAGTCGCCCGAGGTGATCGAGGGCGCCGATTACGTCGAACCTGCCGACCTGGTGGTGCAGGCGCTCGGCTTCGAGCCCGAGGCGCTGCCCACGCTTTGGGGCGTGCCGGAACTCGCCGTCACGCGGTGGGGCACGATCAAGGCCGATTTCCGCACCCACGCGACCAGCCTGCCCGGTGTCTATGCCGCGGGCGACATCGTACGCGGCGCAAGCCTTGTCGTCTGGGCCATCCGCGACGGGCGCGAGGCGGCCGAGGCGATCATGGACTACCTGGCGCAATCCGCCAGCGTCGCGGCGGAGTAAGCACGATGCGCTTCCTCATTTCTGCGGCCGCCCTGCTGGCCCTTGGGGCGCCGGCCCAGGCGGCATCGACCTTTACCCCGCCCGAAGGCTGTTCGGTCTACCTGACGGTTCAGTCGCGCGGTTGCCGGGTGTCGAACCACTACACCTGCACCGCCGATGCGCCGGGCGACCAGTGGCGCGCCGATTTCGACCAGGAAGGCATCTTCTTCCTGTCGCGCATCGATTCCGAAGCGCAGTGGGTGGAAAGCTTCGACTTCTTCCCCACGGTGCGCCAGACGCTGGATCCGAACCCGGAAGATCCGGCCAGCTTTTCGGGTCTTCTGTCCACGGGCCTCGATACCTTTGCCTTCGGCCTTAGCCGCGACAATGGCGAACAGAGCAGCGTCACCGGCTTCGACCGGCTGACCGGCAAGACGGTCACCATCGACGGCGTGACCCTGGAAGAGACCGAGTTCGAATACGAGGAATCCGACGCGACCGGCACCGTGATGCGCAGGTCGCGGGGCCACGAATACATCAACCGTGAATGGCGCAACTTCTTTGCGGGCCCATCGGAATGGGATGGCGGTGAAGGCTTCGTGCCGATCGACGGCAGCCCTGTCCAGTTCATCCTGCCGGGCGAGCCCGGCTTTGCCGCGACCGAGCCGCTGTTCGATTGCGATGCCATCATGTCTTCCTACCCCATGTCCACGCCCAAGAAGGAGTCCGGCCATGACGATCTATGATGACGCCTGGGTGAAGGCCGAAGAAGCCAAGCGGGCCTGGCTGGACGAGAACGGGCTGTACAAGTCGGATGACGAACACGCCTCCTGCGGCGTGGGGCTCGTCGTTTCGATCAGCGGCAAGCCAAGCCGCAAGGTCGTTGAAAACGGCATCGCCGCGCTCAAGGCGGTCTGGCACCGCGGCGCGGTGGACGCCGATGGCAAGACCGGCGACGGGGCGGGCATCCATGTGCAGATCCCCGTGCGGTTCTTCTACGACCAGGTGCGCCGCACCGGGCACGAGCCCGACATGGGCAAGCTCATCGCCGTGGGCCAGGTCTTCCTGCCGCGCACCGATTTCGGCGCGCAGGAACGCTGCCGGACCATCGTGGAAACCGAAGTCCTGCGGATGGGCCATTACATCTATGGCTGGCGCCACGTCCCGGTCGACACTTCGGTCCTGGGCGACAAGGCTAACGCGACGCGGCCCGAAATCGAGCAGATCCTGATCCGCAACGAAAAGGGCATCGACGCCGAAGCCTTCGAGCGCGAGCTGTACATCATCCGTCGCCGCATCGAGAAGGCGGCCATCGCCAGCCAGATCAACGGTCTTTACATCTGCTCGCTGTCCTGCCGGTCGATCATCTACAAGGGCATGATGCTGGCCGAACAGGTCGCCACCTTCTACCCGGACCTGATGGACGAACGCTTCGAAAGCGCCTTCTGCATCTACCACCAGCGCTATTCGACCAACACCTTCCCGCAATGGGCGCTGGCCCAGCCCTTCCGCATGCTGGCCCACAACGGCGAGATCAACACGCTGAAGGGCAACGTCAACTGGATGAAGAGCCACGAGATCCGCATGGCCTCCAGCGCCTTCGGCGACATGGCCGAGGACATCAAGCCGATCATCCCCTCGGGCACCTCCGACTCGGGTGCGCTCGACGCGGTGTTCGAGGTTCTCGTGCGCTCGGGCCGCAATGCGCCGATGGCCAAGACCATGCTGGTGCCGGAAGCCTGGTCCAAGCAGACGGTCAACATGCCCAAGGCCTGGGCTGACATGTATTCCTACTGCAACTCGGTGGTCGAACCTTGGGACGGCCCGGCCGCCCTGGCCATGACCGACGGCCGCTGGGTCTGCGGCGGACTGGACCGCAACGGCCTGCGCCCCATGCGTTTTGTGATCACGGGCGACGGGATGCTGATCGCCGGCTCCGAGGCCGGTATGGTTCCGGTGGACGAAACCACCATCCGCGAAAAGGGTGCGCTTGGACCGGGGCAGATGATCGCCGTCGATATGGCGAACGGCAAGCTCTACCACGACACCGAGATCAAGGACAAACTCGCCGCAGCCCAGCCCTATGGCGACTGGGTTGGCAAGATCGTCGACCTGAACGCCCTGATGCGCGATGTGCCGGAACATGCCCAATTCTCCGGCTCTGACCTGCGCAAGCGCCAGATCGCGGCCGGCTACACGCTGGAAGAACTGGAGCAGGTCCTCGCGCCCATGGCCGAGGACGGCAAGGAAATGGTGGCCAGCATGGGCGACGACACGCCCGCCGCGGTGCTGTCCTCGGTCTACCGCCCGCTCAGCCACTTCTTCCGCCAGAACTTCAGCCAGGTGACGAACCCGCCCATCGACTCGCTCCGTGAGGGCCGGGTGATGAGCCTCAAGACCCGCTTCGGCAACCTGCGCAACGTGCTGGACGAAAACTCGTCCCAGACCGAGATCCTGGTTCTGGAAAGCCCCTTCATCGCCAACGGCGAATTCGAGGTGATGGTGCAGCGCTTCGGCGCGCAGGTCGCCTTCATCGATTGCACCTTCCCCGCCGGGGCCGACCACGATGCCCTGCGCATCGGGCTGGAACGCATCCGCGCCGAGGCAGAGGATGCGGTGCGTTCGGGCGCGGGCCAGCTGGTGCTGACCGATGAACACCAGGGCGCCGACAAGGTGCCTATGCCGATGATCCTTGCGACCTCGGCCGTCCATTCCTGGCTGACGCGCAAGGGCCTGCGGACCTTCTGTTCCATCAATGTCCGCGCCGCCGAGTGTATCGACCCGCATTACTTCGCGGTGCTGATCGGTTGCGGCGCGACCACGGTGAACGCCTATCTCGCGCAGGACTCCATCGCCGACCGCATCGCCCGCGGCCTGATCGAAGGTTCGCTGATCGACGCCATGCGCCGCTACCGCGAGGCCATCGACGCGGGCCTGCTGAAGATCATGTCCAAGATGGGCATCTCGGTCATCTCGTCCTATCGCGGCGGGCTGAACTTCGAAGCCGTGGGCCTGTCGCGCGCCATGGTGGCCGAATACTTCCCCGGCATGCACAGCCGCATCTCGGGCATCGGCCTGCAGGGCCTGCAGATGAAGCTGGAAGAAGTCCACGCGAAGGGTTGGCTCGGGCAAGCCGATGTCATGCCCATCGGCGGCTTCTACAAGGCGCGCCGCTCGGGCGAAAAGCACGCCTGGGAAGCGCAGACCATGCACATGCTGCAATCGGCCTGCGACCGCGCCAGCTATGACATCTGGAAGCAGTATTCCGCCGCGATGCGGGCGAATCCGCCGATCCACATCCGCGATCTTCTGGACATCAAGCCGCTTGGCCGCCCGGTGCCCATCGAAGAGGTTGAAAGCATCACCTCGATCCGCAAGCGGTTCGTGACACCCGGCATGTCTCTGGGGGCCCTCAGCCCCGAGGCACACAAGACCCTGAACGTCGCGATGAACCGCATCGGCGCCAAGTCCGACTCCGGCGAAGGCGGCGAGGATCCGGCGCATTTCCTGCCCGAACCCAACGGCGACAACCCGTCCGCCAAGATCAAGCAGGTGGCCTCTGGCCGGTTCGGCGTGACCGCCGAATACCTGAACGCCTGCGAAGAGCTTGAAATCAAGGTGGCCCAGGGCGCCAAGCCCGGCGAGGGCGGCCAGCTGCCCGGCATGAAGGTGACGGCGCTGATCGCACGGCTGCGCCATTCGACGCCGGGCGTCACGCTGATCAGCCCGCCGCCGCACCATGACATCTACTCGATCGAAGACCTCGCGCAGCTGATCTACGACCTCAAGCAGATCAACCCGCGTGCCAAGGTGACGGTCAAGCTGGTCTCGGCCTCTGGCGTGGGCACCATCGCGGCGGGCGTGGCCAAGGCCAAGGCCGACGTGATCCTGATCTCGGGCCACAACGGCGGCACCGGGGCCTCGCCGGCCACCAGCATCAAGTACGCCGGCCTGCCGTGGGAGATGGGCCTTACCGAGGCACATCAGGTGCTTGCCATGAACAACCTGCGCGAGCGGGTCACGCTGCGCACCGACGGCGGCCTGCGCACCGGGCGCGACATCGTCATGGCGGCCATGATGGGGGCCGAGGAATACGGCATCGGCACCGCGGCGCTGATCGCCATGGGTTGCATCATGGTGCGCCAGTGCCAGTCCAACACCTGCCCGGTTGGCGTCTGCACGCAGAATGAATCGCTGCGGGCGAAGTTCACCGGCAATGCCGACAAGGTGGTGAACCTCATCACCTTCTACGCCCAGGAGGTGCGCGAAATCCTCGCCAGCATCGGCGCGCGGTCCATCGACGAAATCATCGGTCGCGCCGACCTGCTGACCCAGGTGTCGCGCGGGTCCGCGCATCTGGACGACCTTGACCTCAACCCGCTGCTCATCACGGTGGATGGCTCGCAGAAGATCACCTACGACCGGTCCAAGCCGCGCAACGCCGTGCCCGACACGCTGGATGCCGAAATCATCAAGGACGGCTACCGCTTCTTCGAAGACGGCGAGAAGATGCAACTGTCCTATGCCGTGCGGAACACCCACCGCACCATCGGCACGCGCGCATCCAGCCATATCGTCAAGCGCTTCGGCATGAAGAACCAGCTTCAGCCCGATCACCTGACGGTCAAGCTCACAGGTTCCTGCGGGCAGTCGCTGGGCGCCTTCGCCGTGCGCGGCCTGAAGATCGAGGTTCAGGGCGATTCGAACGACTATGTCGGAAAGGGCCTCTCGGGTGGCACCATCACCGTGCGGCCGCTGATGTCCTCGCCCTTGTCGGCGGAAGACAACACGATCATCGGCAACACCGTGCTTTACGGCGCGACCGATGGCTTCCTCTTCGCCTCGGGCCGTGCGGGTGAACGCTTTGCGGTGCGCAACTCGGGCGCCACGGTGGTGGTCGAGGGCTGCGGCTCGAACGGCTGCGAATACATGACCGGCGGCGTGGCGGTGATCCTTGGCCGGATCGGCGCGAACTTCGGCGCGGGCATGACGGGCGGCATGGCCTATGTCTATGATCCAGAGGGGGTGGCCGAGGACTTCATGAACCTCGAAAGCCTCGTCACCTGCGGCATCGGCCATCCGCATTGGGAGGCGCAACTGAAGGGCCTCATCCAGCGCCACGCGACCGAAACGGGCAGCCGCAAGGCCGCGCGCATCCTTAACGATTGGGCAACCGAGCGGGCCAACTTCCTTCAGGTCTGCCCGAAGGAAATGCTGGCCCACCTGCCGCACCCGCTGACCGACGAGGTTCAGGCGGTTCCCGCCGAATGACGCCCCCGCCCCCGGCCACAATCCGGGGGCGCCGCGCAAGGCCCCCGACCTTCCCCGCGGGGAAGGTCGAGACGCTGAAGAAACCTTCCCCGCGGGGAAGGTGGCGTGCTGCCTAATCCTTCCCCGCGGGGAAGATCACGCACTGCCGGAACCCGCGTCCCGGTCTGGCCCGTCGATCCACTCGCGGGCCAGGTCGTGCAGCACGGCCAGCACGATGGGTCCCACGAAGACCCCGACGACACCCGCCGAAAGCGTGCCGCCCACCACGCCCACCAGCATCAGGCTCGCCGGCGTCTCCAGCCCCCGCGACATCAGAACCGGCTTCAGCACATTGTCGATCAGCGTGATCGGCACCAGAAGCAGCGTCAGCATCAGCGCCTGCGTCGCCGGCATGGTGGCCCAGGCCCAGATCAGCACCGGCCCCACGATGGGCAGCAACCCGATCTGCACGATGCACAGGATCAGCCCCACAAAGGCCATGAGCCCCGCCCCGGCCACATCGAAGAACTGCAGCACCACCCCCGCCAGCAGCGCCTGCAACACCGCCACGCCCACCACCCCGCGCGATACGCCCCGGATGGTCCGCGTGGCGATCAGGATGACATGCGTGCCGTTCGGCCGGCCCGCCAGCCGGTCGGCCAGCTTGCGCCCGATCTCCGAAAGCCCGGTCGAGGCCGCCAGCAGGATCCCGGTCAGGATCACCGCGAAGACCACACCCAAGACCCCCTTCGCCACGCTGCCGAGCATCCCGATCAGCTCGCCCGCCGATGGCATCAGGATCGGCGCGTATTTCTGCACCGTGGCCTGCAGGTTCGAGGTGGCCGAAGTCCAGAACCGCGCAATCTGTTCGCCCACCAGCGGCAGGTCGGTGATGAAGGCCGGCAGGGCAGGGACGCGCAGCCCATGTGTCTCGACATGCGATGCCACCGCCTTGACGGTGCCGATCAGGCTGTCGGCCAAGGCCGCCACCGGGCCAAAGGCAATCAGCAGCAGGCCCAGCGTGATCAGCGTGGCCGAAACCTTCACCCGCCCGCCCAGCCGTGCCGCCAACCCGTCATGCAGCGGCTTCAGCGCCGTGGCTAGGATCACCGCCCACAGGAACAGCGGGAAGAACGGGCGCAACAGCGCGTAGCCGCTGTAAAGGATCAGCCCAAGGGCAACCAGCCGCAGCAACAACTCGGCCGCCCGTGCCTCGACCCTGTCGAGCTTCAGGTTCTCGGGATCGGGCGGCTGTGGCCGCTGCGGTTCGTCCATCCTAATGCCCACCCAGAACCAGCGTCTTCACCGGCAGCGCCACGGCCTGCATCCGCAGGATCAGCCCATGTACGAAGCCGATGGCGTCGATGCCGTGATAGGCCACAGCCTGCAAGGTCGACAGGTCCGGGTTCTGCAGTTCCTCGTGAAAGCTGGAATACAGGTTGGCAATGCAGTTCGCCCCCGGCATCAGCCGATCCAGCCCACCGGGATAGAGGGCCTCCAGATACACCGTCATGGTGCCGGTCGGGTTGTTCTGCGACAGGTCAATCAACTGGTCCGTGGGCCGCACCTGCCCCGTGGCGATCACCGACTGGATGTCGGTGACCACAACCGGAACGATGGTCAGCGCGATTGCCGGGCAGGTCACCTCGCCGATCATGCCCTTGTGGATCACCTGGCTTTCCAGCTGGCCGAACCCGGCCTGCAGACCCACCCGGCCCGCTTCCGAAGGGATGAGGATTCCCGCCGGTCGCATGAACGGGTTGACCACATCGCCCGGCCGCAGGGCGAACTGCTCCAGTTGCCCATCGACAGAGGCATAGACCGTCATCTTCGAAAGCGCCGTCTCGGCTTCGGCCAGTTGTGCCAGGGCGCTCGCCTTTTCTGCGGGAAGCTGCACTTCGATGCGGGCCTCGGCATTTTCCAGCGCCGCTTGCGCCGCGTCCACCGCGCCCTGCCGGGCATCGACCGTGATCTTCAGCCGTTCGACATCGCGTTCCGAAATCGCGTTCGGGTTCCTCTGCCGCAGCTCGGCGCGCGTGTCGTACTCCTCTTTCGCCTGGTTGAAGGCGCCTATGGCCGCATCCAGATTGCCCTGCGCCACGGCAAGGTCGCTTTGCGCAAGAACGGAAGCGGCCTCCACCTCTTCGACGCGGCGCTTCGCGGTCTCGACCGCGGCCCTCTGGCTGCGGCTGTCCAGCGTAAACAGCGGCTGCCCCGCCTTCACCTCTTCGCGCAGGCCGACATAGACCTCTTCGACCCGCCCCGACCCTTCGGGCAGGATAGGAACCGTCCGGAAATACGATGTCACGCGGGTCGAGGCCGGGTGGAAGAAGAACACCAGCGTGATCAGCGTGATCGTCAGGATCACGCAGCCGACGATGCCGTAGCGCAGTTCGTACCAGACGGTGAAGAAGGTGATCTCGCGCCCAAGCCGCTTGCCCTGGGCGTAGCGCCGGTACAGGAAGTCCGGCAGGATCGTAAGCATCGAGCAGAAGAGAAGTTCAAGCATGGCTCAGCCCTCCGCCTGCTGGGGCTGCGGGGCGGGCTGGGGGTCCGGCAGGGCGGGGGGCGCGGGTTCAGGCAGGCGTCCCGCAAGCTTTTCCAGCGATCCCGCCATCGACTTCAAGGGCGTGCCGAAATCGGGGAAGTCGATCATCGCCAGGATGAGCGCCGCCACCCAGAAGATATTCTGGTGCGTGAACAGCGCCAGAAGCGCCAGCACCGCCACGATGTCCATCTGCAGCTTCTTGGTGCTGGATGCCATGTGTTCAGGCAGGGCATGCAGTTTCAGATACAGGATCCCGACGCCGAAGACGGCCAGGACCATGAACCAGATCGTGAAGGTCATCAGCCCGTCCGACCCGTCAGGGCCGGGCAGGAAGAACGGCAGATGATCGGTTGCTGCTGCGTGAACCTCGGCGCCCGTTGTGCTCATCCGGCTTACTCCCGCTGTGGCGCCAATCTGCACCCGAAGCCGACCGTGCGTCCAGAGCCGGTCTTCCCCGCGGGGAAGGTTGCGCCATTCCCTCCCGGCTCTATTGATCCGCATCAAGGCCGGCGCCAGTCCATTTTGACATTCTGCCTCCATGAATGCGCCAGCACGCCGGATTTGGTGTAGGCTGGGCCGGTGGCAGGGGCGGCCAAGGGTCGGCCTCCCACCGCTGCCGAGAAGGAGGAACCGATCATGACCGACGACGCCCCGAAGGTTGTCAGCGCCAACGACCTGCGCATGGCCATTCTCCGCAAGGAAATGGAAGAGATGGAAAAGGCCGAAAAGGCCAAGGCCGCGCAGGAGGCCAGGCTGAAGGAATTCGCCGACAGTTTCCTGCACGACCACATCGGCGATGACGAACGCGCCATGATCCAGAAGCTGGTGATGAACGCCGTGCAGAACGGCAAGTTCGAGGCGCTGGTCTACTCGTTCCCCTCGGACCTCTGCACCGACTCGGGCCGCGCCATCAACAACCGCCTGCCGCACTGGCCCGAAACGCTCCAGGGCAAGGCGAAAGAGCTTTACGACCGCTACCTTGCCGTGGCCAAGCCGCAGGGCTTCCGGCTGAAGGCGGCGATCATCACCTTCCCCGGGGGGATGCCGGGGGATGTGGGGCTTTTCCTGAACTGGGCGCCCGAAGAGGTGTGATCCAGGGGATTGGCTCCGGCAGGCCGGAGCCTGCCCTGCCGCTGGCCGGGGAAGGGACAACGGCAAGGCATCAAGGGGGAGGGCCGGTGCAATGTCATCGGGATGGGGCGCGGGTTCCGGCCGGCGTCTGTTTTCCAGTCTGCGCGGGTATCGTCCCGCCCTCCTGCCGTCTGACCTTCTGGCCGGTCTGGCAATAGCCGCCGTCGGCCTGCCGAGCGCGATTGCCTATCCCTCCATCGCCGGCCTGCCGCCGGAAACCGGGCTCTATGCCTCGATCGCACCCCTGATCGCCTATGCCGCGTTCGGCCCCTCGCGCCGGCTCATCGTCGGGCCGGATGCCGCCACCATGACCGTGCTGGCCGCCGTACTGGCCCAGATCACCGCCGGTATGCCGGCCGGGCAGGCCGCCGACCCCGCCGCGCTTGCGTCAGCCGTGGCGATCGGTGTCGGACTGACCTGCCTCGCCGCGCGCTTCCTGGGCCTGGGCGTCATCGCCAGTTTCCTGTCGCGCCCGATCCTGACCGGCTTCTTCGCCGGCATCTCGCTGTCGATCATCGTGGGCCAGATCGGCCGCTTCACCGGGC
Source organism: Neotabrizicola shimadae (assembly GCF_019623905.1). NCBI lineage: Bacteria > Pseudomonadati > Pseudomonadota > Alphaproteobacteria > Rhodobacterales > Paracoccaceae > Neotabrizicola > Neotabrizicola shimadae. Next base: position 4,041,412 of record NZ_CP069370.1, read on the forward strand.
TCAAGATCCAGTCCGAGGGGTTGATCCAGCCTGTCGTCGAACTGCTCCGCCGTCTGCCCGAGGTGCACATTCCCTCTGTCCTCCTGGGCCTCGCCATGCTGGCCGTCATCGCCGTGCTCAAGCGGATGAACTCGGTCATCCCCGGCCCGGTGGCGGTGATCGTGCTGGCGACAGGGCTCTCCGCCCTCCTGGGCTTCAGCGAATTGGGCATCCGCGTGGTCGAGGACGTGCCGACCAGCCTGCCCGCACTGGCGCTCCCCGATATCTCGGGCGTCCCGCTGGACCTTGTGGTTTCGGGCGCCATCTCGACCTTCCTGGTCAGCTTCGGCGCCGGAATCATCACCGCCCGCAGCTTTGCCCAGATGGACGGCCAGACCACCGATCCCGACCGCGAGCTGGAAGGGTTCTCCGCGGCGAACATCGCGGCGGGGTTCTTCGGGGCCTTCCCCGTGACCGCCTCCGACAGCCGGACGGCGGTGAACTTCTCGGTCGGCGGGCGCACGCAGGTGGCCAGCATCGCCGCGGCTCTGGCTCTGGTCCTGGTGATCCTGTTCCTTTCCGACGCGCTGCGCATCCTGCCGGTCCCGGCACTTGGCGCGATCCTGGTGGCGGCGGCGGCGGGCCTGATCGACCTGCCTGCCCTGCACCGCCTGTGGCAGGTCAGCCGCACCGAGTTCGGTCTGGCCATCGCCGCCCTCTGGGCACCCATAGCCCTTGGCGTGCTGCAGGGAGTCGGGGTCGTCGTCGGGATCACCCTGCTGCATGTGCTGTGGAAGATGATGCACCCGCGCGACGCGCTTCTGGGCCTGCGACCCGGACGCGACGGATTCTACAAGCTGCACCGCACACCGGATGCGCGGCCCGTGCCGGGCCTGTCGCTGTGCCTGCTGGAAGGCAGCCTCCTGTTCTTCAACGCCGACACGGTGCGCGCCCGCATGGCCGAAATCGCCATGGACCTGCCCGCCGGGACGCGCTGGTTCGTGCTGGACGCCACCGCCATCACCCAGATCGACACCACCGCCGCCACGGCGCTGGACCAGATTGCCCAGGATTTCACGGCCCTTGGCATCCGCTTCGGCCTGGCCGAACTGAATGCCGAGGTCCGCGACCTGTTGCAGCGCGCGGGCGTCCTGGACCGGATCGGCCGCGACATGCTGTTCGAAGACCTGGGCGACGTGCTTCGGGCCTTCCAACGCCTCGACCCCGCCACGCCACCCCCAAGCCCCGTCCCGCCACAGCCCGACCCGCGGCTCCCGGCCTGACGCCTGCCAGAGAAGGAGACAGATGATGCCCAAGAAGTCTGACAAGAAGCACAAGGCCAATCCCGTTCAGGACCTGCCGGATGCCATCACGCCCGAGGATCCCATGGCGCAGAAGAAGGCCGAGAAGAAGCGTTACGAAAAGGAGCTGGAACGCCTTCATGTCGAACTGGCCTACCTGCAATCCTGGGTCAAGGCGACCGGCGCGCGGATCATCGTGGTGTTCGAAGGCCGCGATGCCGCAGGCAAGGGCGGGGTCATCAAGGCCCTGACCGAACGGGTCAGCCCCCGGGTATTCCGCGTCACCGCGCTGCCTGCCCCATCCGACCGCGAAAAGACCCAGATGTTCTTCCAGCGCTACATGGCGCATTTCCCCGCCGCGGGCGAGATCGTGATCTTCGACCGCAGCTGGTACAACCGCGCCGGGGTCGACCGGGTGATGGGCTTCGCCTCGCCCGAGAAAGTCGAACACTTCCTGAAGCTGGCCACCCCGGTGGAAAAGACCATCGTGGACAGCGGCATCCAGCTCATCAAGTACTTCCTGGATGTCGACATGGACGAACAGGACAAGCGGTTCCGCGAACGCATCGACAACCCGGTCAAGCAGTGGAAGCTGTCGCCGATGGATGTCGAAAGCTACCGCAAGTGGTGGGAGTATTCCGCTGCCTATGACGAGATGATCTCGCGCAGCGACAGCGAATGGGCGCCGTGGTGGGTCGTACCGTCCAACGACAAGAAGCGCGCGCGCATCAACTGCATCACGCATCTTCTGTCGCAGATCCCCTACGAGCGCATTCCCTATGACAAGCCGAAACTCGGCAAGAGGGCGGCCAAGCCCGAAGGCTACCGCGAAAGCGGCCTTGCGCGGAACGTGGTGCCCGACGTGTTCTGACACGTCCGGGACTGGAGAGGGGGGAAGTGGTGCCGGTGAAGGGACTCGAACCCCCGACCCCATCATTACGAATGACGTGCTCTACCAGCTGAGCTACACCGGCACTTCCATGGGCACCCTTTGGCGCCCGGCGGGTCTCTAGCACCGCCGCGCGCCGCTGTGTAGCCCTAATTTGCAGATCGCGCGACGGCTTCCAGGTCGATGGTCTCGCCATCCTGAGCGGCGGGGGAATCTTCCCCGCGGGGAAGACCGACCAGCAGGGGCAACAGTTCCGTGCCCGTGGCCGAAGGGCCTGTGCCCTCGACCGGCTCGCGCCAGCTCAGCGTATCGAACCCGCCGCAGTTGTCGCAGATGGGCGCCCATTGCGCGTGGATCGCCTGGCATTTGTCGCAGCACCATTGCGGCCCGCGCGGCGCGGTCAGCGCGCGCGCCAGCCAGCCGCGCACCACGGCCTCGTCGGCGCCCTCGCCGCGTTCGATGGCGGCCATCAGGGCGATGGACCGGGCGGTCGGATGTGTGCTGGCCAGATCGCCAAGCGCGCGGCGCGCACCGGGGAAATCCTCGGCAGCGATGTGCAGCTCGGCCATCATCATCTTGCTTTCGTCCGAGTCGGGCTTCAGCGACGCCAGGTCACGGAACCGCTTGATGCGGCGGTCGGGCGTTTCCTCCGGCTCGATCTCGGCAAAGGCAGCGGCCAGGTCGGGGTGCGGTTGCGCCTCCCACGCCTTCTTCAGCACGCGCGCCGCCGCGCGTTTCTCGCCCTTCAGGATATAGGACCGCGCCGCCATCACCGCCGCCGGAATCAGGTCCGGCGACAGCTTGTTCGCCTCGATCGCCGCTTCCCGCGCTTCGATGGGGGCGTTTTCATCCATCACCACCGCCGCTTCCTGCAAGGCCAGCACGGCATCGCGGCGGCGATAGACGTCATTCGGCAGTTCGCCTGCCTTCCGCTTGGCGCCAAGCGTGGCGCGCGCGCCCTTCCAGTCCTTGTGATCGGCCTGCAGCTTCAGAAGGACGTCCTGGATGTCCTTGTTCTTCGGCTTCAGCGCAAAGGCCTTCTCGGCCAGTTTCAGCGCCGTGTCGGTATCGCCCTCGGCCAGCTTCTGGTTCAACAGCCCGACGATGGCGACATAGCGCGACTTCGGATTGTGCAGAAGCGCCTTGTAGGACGAGGTGGCCCGCGCGGTGTCGCCCACCTGTTCGGCCGCCTGGGCCACCAGCAGCGTGGTCAGCTCCGGGCGGTCCAGGTACTTCTCGGCCTTCTGCGCGCGGGCAAGGGCCAGCCGGGATTCTCCACCCGCCAGCGCCATGATCCCCTCGGCCAGCGCCTCATATCCCTTGCGCTCGCGGTTGCGGTCGAAATAGCGCGAGATCGCGGTTTCGTCGCCCTTCAGGAAGCGGAACACCGCAACCAGCAGGCCAACCAGCTTGGCCACCAGCCACAGCGCGGCCAGAAGGATCAGGATGGCGATGACGGCCTGCAGCGGGCCAAGGGTCATCTCCCAGCCCCCGACCGTCACCCTCATGCCGCCCTGAGTGTCGATCAGCGCGCCCGCCCCGAAGGTGATCAGCGCGATGATGACGACGAACAGCAGGACCTTCAGCAAAGACCAAAGCATGATCGCCCCCTATTCCCGACCGAGCGCGGCGGCGATTTCCGTGGTGGCGGCCAGGGCCCCGATCCGCGCCTTGGCCTGATCGGCCCAGGGCTGCATCGCCGCCTGACCTTCCGGCGGCAGGGCGGCCAGTTCGGCCAGCGCCTCGACCAGACGGTCATCCTGCACCGCTGCCTCGGCGCGCGACAGGACGGCGTCAGGATCGTTGCCTTCGCGCGGGTCCAGCGAGCGGATGCCCGTCTCGGTCCGCAGGAAAGTCAGCGCCCGGTCGGTCCAGCCGGCGCCCATCTGCGCCTTGAGCGACGCCTCAAGCGCGGCGCGGGCTGCATCGGGGAAGCTGTCGGTCAGCAATTGCAGCGTGGGCACACCCGTGGCGGCATGGGCGGCCAGCGCCTCCGGCACCGGGTCCAGTCCCAGATCGCCCAGGGCGCCTTCATAGGGCACCCCACTGTCCAGCGCGGCTTGCAGCCGCGACAGGGCAGCGCCGGCCAAAGCGGCCTTGGCGGCCGCGGCGCTGGCCTCGGCCAGCTTCTGCGCCTCGGCCTGCGCGGCCTCCAGCTGCGCCTTCACTTCTGCGGCCTGGGCCGACATCGCCTCGGACGCGGCCCCTCCATTGGATTTCAGCGCGGCCACTTCGGCCTGCAGGGCAGCAATGGCCTGCGCCGCATCGGCCGGCAAGGCGCCGGTCCCGGCAGCGGCAGAGGCCGGCGGCTGATCGGAAAGTGCCGTCACCCTGGCTTCCAGCGCGGCAAGCCGGGACTCGATGCCGGAAAGATCGGGGGCAGCCGGCGTCTGTGCCGAAGCCACCGCGGCCTCCAGCGCCGACACACGCTCGATCAGAAGCGGGTCCACCGTGACGGGGGCAGGCAGTTCGGCGATCTGCGCCTTGAGCGCCGAAATTTCCTGTTCGGTCGTGGCAAGCGACTCGGTCAGACCGGCGGCAGCGGGCATCGGCAACAAATCCGGCGGGCCATAGCGCAGCGCGGCATAGCCGGCGCCAAGGGCCAGCACCGCCCCGATCACCCCCCCCATCAAGGCGCCCGACCGTCGCGGCGGCGGCGCGGGCGGCGTGGCAGGCCGCGCCGGCGAGGGCGGCACGGGTGGAACATCGGCGGCGGGCGGAACCGGCTCGGGCGTCACCACGGGCTTCACCTCGGCCTCGGGCGTGTCGTCGGTCCGGGCCGGATCGCTGTCTTCGACGGCCTTCAGCACATCGTCCTGGGCCTCCGTTTGCGGGCTGTCCTTGTCTGACATCGACGCGAGTCCTTTCCGGGGCCGGTTGCCCCCTTGTCCGACCCTACCCGCGCAGGGCACATGGCTTCAAGCTGACAGGAGGGCGCGGATCGTCTTCTCGACATCTGCCAGCAGGGCCTCGCCGGTGGGCCGCGCCGCAATGGTCCGGCTGCGGACCGCAAGGTCCGACGCGGCCCGATCCACCGCCGCGCTCATCGAGCACAGGTGCAGGGGAGCGGTCCCCCCGATGGCAGCCTCGGCGAACAGGCCGGCCGTGCGGGGCGAGAACAGCGGCACGATCACCGGGTCTGGCCCCCGCAGCAGCGCCTGCGCCGTGGGCGACAGCGGTTGCGGGTCCTGCCGATAGACCACCGCCTGTTCCAGCCGCACGCCGGCACGGGCCAGCGTCCCTGCCAGATCGCCTGCCGTATCCTCGCCGCGCAGCCACAGAAGCGGGCCTTCGGGCGAAGCGGACAGGATCAGCGCCGCCAGCGCCGCGGCATCGCCCTCGGCGGACATCGCCTCCAGCCCCGCCGCATGGGCGGCTTCCGCCGTGCGACCGCCCACGCAAAAGGCGCGGCGGGGCAGGGGGCCGCTCAACCCCGGCAGGGCCTGCACCGCGCTTTCCGAGGTCAGTACCAGCGCCTTGGCCATGGGCAAGGGCGGTGACAGGAAGACCGGCGCCATCAGCGGCGACAGCACCACGCGGACGCTGTCGCCAAGCCGTGCCCGAAAATCGGCGGCAAACCGGCTGGCCTGAGGTTCAGGCCGGGTGACCAGCACGGGCAGCGGCAGGGCGTGGCGGGATTGTCTGGCCATGCCCCCGGTGTTACCTGCGAAGGTGATCAGGAACAACAGTCCGGGCCGGCGTTTGGACAAGCCCCTTACCCTTCTTGGCATCGAATCCAGCTGCGATGACACGGCAGCCGCCGTGGTGCGGCTGGAGGACGGTCGCGGCGCGATCCTCTCCTCGGTGGTTGAGGGGCAGGCGGCGCTGCATGCGGCCTTCGGCGGCGTGGTGCCCGAGATCGCGGCCCGTGCCCATGCCGAGCGTCTGGATGGTGTGGTGGAGCAGGCGCTGGAACAGGCTGGCGTGGCGCTGGACCGGCTGGACGGCATCGCCGTGACTTCTGGCCCCGGCCTGATTGGCGGCGTCCTGTCGGGGGTCATGCTGGCGCGGGGACTGGCTGCGGCGACCGGCCTGCCGCTGATCGGGGTGAACCACTTGGCCGGCCATGCCCTGACCCCGCGCCTGACCGATGGTCTTTCCTTTCCCTACCTGATGCTTCTGGTGTCGGGCGGGCATTGCCAGTTCCTGGTCGCCCACGGCCCCGAAACATTTCAGCGCCTGGGCGGCACCATCGACGATGCGCCCGGCGAGGCCTTCGACAAGGTGGCCAAACTTCTGGCCCTGCCGCAGCCTGGCGGCCCGCCGGTCGAGGCCGAGGCGGCGCAGGGCGATCCCAGGCGCTTTGCCTTTCCCCGCCCGCTTCTGGACCGGCCGGGGTGCGACCTCTCCTTCTCGGGCCTCAAGACCGCCGTTCTGCGCGCCCGCGACGCGATCATCGCCGAAAAGGGCGGGATCACCCGTCAGGACCGTGCCGACCTCTGCGCCGGGTTCCAGGCCGCGGTGGCCGACGTGCTGGCCGAAAAGACCCGCCGCGCGGTGGCGCTGTATCTGACGCTTGCCCCGGCCCAACCGGCCCTGTCCGTAGCCGGTGGCGTCGCCGCCAACCGCGCGATCCGCGCCCGGCTGGAACAGGTGGCGGATGGGGCCGGGCTCGCCTTCACCGCCCCGCCCCTGCGGCTGTGCACCGACAATGCCGCGATGATCGCCTGGGCCGGGATCGAGCGGCTGCGGGCCGGCACGGCCCCTGGCACCGACCTGACCGCCAGGCCGCGCTGGCCGCTGGATGCCGGGGCCGCGCCCATGCTGGGCACCGGCAAGAAGGGGGCCAAGGCATGATCGCCGTTGTGGGAGCAGGCGCCTTCGGCACGGCCCTCGCTGTGGTTCTGGCGCGCGAGGGCCGCGGCGTCACCCTCTGGGCGCGGGACAAGGCGCAGGTGGCCGCGATGCGCGACATCCGCCGGAACGACCGCCTGCCGGGCGTTACCCTGCCGGACAACCTGTCGGTGACCGCCGATCTTGCTGCTGCCGCCCGGCAGCCGACGATCCTGCTGTGCCTGCCCACCCAGGCGCTTGGCGCTTTCCTGGACGCCGAGGGTCCGGGCTGGTCGGGCCGGCTCGTCGCCTGCTGCAAGGGGGTGGACCTGACCACGCTGCGCGGCCCCACCGCGCTGATCGAACGCGCCTGTCCTGCGGCGATACCGGCCATCATCACCGGGCCGAGCTTTGCCGCCGACATCGCGCGCGGCCTTCCCACGGCACTGACGCTTGCCTGCACGGACGAGGCGGCGGGGGTGGAACTGCAGCGCGAAATGTCCACCGCAACCCTGCGCCTGTATCGCACAGCGGATGTGACCGGGGCCGAACTGGGCGGCGCGTTGAAGAATGTGATCGCCATCGCCGCCGGCGTGGTCATCGGCGCGGGACTGGGCGAAAGCGCCCGCGCCGCGCTGATGACCCGCGGCTATGCCGAGATGGTGCGCCTGGCCATCGCGCTTGGCGCGCGGGCCGAAACTCTGGCGGGCCTGTCCGGCTTTGGCGATCTTGTCCTCACCTGTTCTTCGGACCAGTCCCGCAACTTCCGCTTTGGCCTTTCACTTGGCCGGGGCGAGGGGTTCGATGCGAAAGTCACCGTGGAAGGTGCCGCCACCGCCCGCGCCGTCACCCGCCTGTCCGCAGGCATGGGGGTGGAGATGCCGATAACCGCCGTCGTCGCCGCGCTGATTGCGGGCGACATCACCGTCCCGCAGGCCATGCACAGCCTGCTGTCCCGTCCCCTGAAACAGGAATGACCATGCGCGTTGCCCTGATCTGCCGCGACAAGCCCGACCACCTGCACATCCGCCAGGAAAACCGCCCGGCCCATCTGGCCTATCTGGCCGAGACCGGCGTGGTGGAAATGGCCGGGCCCTTCCTGAACGAGGCCGGGCAGATGACCGGCTCGCTTCTGGTGCTGAACGTGGAGACGCTGAGCCAGGCACAGGACTGGGCGGCGAACGACCCCTATGCCAAGGCCGGGCTTTTCGAAAGCGTGATGGTCAGCGAGTGGAAGAAGGTGGTCGGCTGATGGCGCGCTGGCTGTTCAAGTCCGAACCCGATACCTGGGGCTGGAGCCACCAGGCCGCGCGGGGCGATGCGGGCGAGGAATGGCACGGCGTGCGCAACTATCAGGCCCGCAACAACATGCGGGCGATGAAGGTCGGCGATACCGGGTTCTTCTACCATTCCAACGTCGGGAAAGAGATCGTCGGCATCGTCGAGGTGATCCGCGAAAGCGCGCCTGACAGCACCACCGAGGATCCCTGGTGGGATTGCGTCATGGTCCGGGCCTTGCGGCCCTTTGCCCGGCCCGTCAGCCTGGACACCTGCAAGGTGCAGCCGGGGCTGGAGGGTATGGTGCTGATCAACAACTCCCGCCTCTCGGTCCAGCCGGTGACCGAGGATGAATGGCGCATCATCTGCGGCCTGGGTGGCGTCGACCCCTGATGCCGCGCCCCGGCGACGGCTGGAGCCTCGTTTTTGCGCGCGGCGCTCTGGCCTGATTCTGGCATACTCCGCTCACGAATAGGGAGGAAGCACATGGAATTTGTCCGGATCATCGCCGCCGCGATCGCCGCCTTTGCCTTTGGCGCGGTCTGGTACATGTCGATGTCGAAGCCGTGGATCGCGGCGGCTGGCGTTTCGGTGGATGCCAACGGACGCCCGCAGGGCAACGGCAGCCCGATGCCCTTTGTAGTGGGCTTCGTCGCCATGGTCATCGTCGCGGGCATGATGCGCCACATGCTGGCCCGGTCCGGCATCGTCACGCCGGGGGCGGGCCTTGTGGCCGGGCTGGGGATTGGCGCCTTCCTTATCACGCCCTGGGTGGCGATGAACTACGCCTTCGCCATGCGAAAGCCCGCGCTGACCGTGATTGACGGGGTGAACAGCGTGGTCGGCGCCGGCATCATGGGCCTGGTGCTGACGCTGTTCTGAACGGAAGGAAAGGGAGGATCCCGACCCCGACGGGACCCTCCCTCCACCCCACGCGCACCCCTGAGCCCGGCGCGTGATCTGAATTCGGGTCGGTCCGTCCTGGTCCGATGCCTGAAACTAACGCGGCGGCCGCGTGTCCCGCAACCGCCGAGTATCTTGGATTTTCAGACAATCCTGCCGGAATCCGCGGTCACTTGTAGACCGCTTCCTTCCCGAAATGCTTGACCAGCATGTAGTAGACGACCGCGCGGTACTTGTTGCGTTCCGACCGGCCATAGGTGTCGATCACGGCATTGATCGCTTCCATCAGCTTCGGCCCGTCGGCAAGCCCCAGCTTCTTGATGAGGAAGTTGTTCTTGACCGTCTCCAGCTCGCTTTCGTCGGCGCCTGCGACGACAGAGCTGTCCGGGTTGTAGATGGCCGGACCGCAACCGATGGTCACCTTCGTCAGAAGGTCCATGTCCGGCGTGATCTTGCACTTGGCCTTCAGGTCGTCTGCGTATTTCGCGATCAGTTCGTCCCGCTTGCTCATACCGTCCCTCTCTCAGGCCCTTCGGCCTCCCCGTTGACGCGGGGACACTAGGCGAGATTCTGCCGGGCACAAAGCGCAGATGAGCCAATTCCGGCGCGGGTTGGAGCTCCGCGCCGGAATCCGCCGATCAATAGCGGTAGTGGTCCGACTTGAACGGACCTTCGACCTTCACGCCGATATAGGCCGCCTGCTCCGGCTTCAGCTCGGTCAGCTTCACGCCGATCTTCTTCAGGTGCAGGCGCGCGACCTTTTCGTCCAGCGCCTTGGGCAGGATATAGACGCCAGGGGCATAGTCCTTGCCCTTGGTCCAAAGCTCGATCTGCGCCAGCACCTGGTTGGTGAACGAGGCCGACATCACGAAGGACGGGTGCCCGGTGGCATTCCCCAGGTTCAACAGGCGCCCTTCGGACAGAAGGATGATCCGGTTGCCCGAAGGCATCTCGATCATGTCCACCTGGTCCTTGATGTTGGTCCACTTGTGGTTGCGCAGGGCGGCGACCTGGATTTCGTTGTCGAAGTGGCCGATGTTGCCGACGATCGCCATGTCCTTCATCTCGCGCAGATGCTCGATGCGGATCACGTCCTTGTTGCCGGTGGTGGTGATGAAGATGTCGGCCGAGGCGACCTCGTCTTCCAGGATCGTCACTTCATAGCCATCCATCGCGGCCTGAAGCGCGCAGATCGGGTCGACTTCGGTCACTTTCACACGGGCCCCGGCGCCGCGCAGCGAAGCGGCCGAACCCTTGCCCACGTCGCCGTAGCCGCAGACGACGGCGACCTTGCCGGCCATCATCGTGTCGGTGGCGCGGCGGATGCCGTCGACCAGCGATTCCTTGCAGCCGTACTTGTTGTCGAACTTCGACTTGGTGACGCTGTCGTTCACGTTGATCGCCGGGAAGGGCAGCAGGCCCTTCTTGTGCAACTCGTACAGGCGATGCACGCCGGTGGTGGTCTCTTCCGACACGCCCTTGATCGCGGCGCGCTGCTTGGTGAACCAGCCGGGCGAGGCGGCGAGGCGCTTCTTAATCTGGTTGAACAAGCAGACTTCCTCTTCCGAGGTCGGAACGGCGATCAGGTCGGTCTCACCGGCTTCGACGCGTGCGCCGAGCAGGATGTAGAGCGTGGCGTCGCCGCCATCGTCGAGGATCATGTTGGCAAGGCCGCCTTCCCCGCCGAACTGGAAGATCCGGTCGGTAAAATCCCAGTACTGCTCCAGGCTTTCGCCCTTCACGGCGAAGACCGGGGTGCCGCTTTCGGCGATGGCGGCGGCGGCATGGTCCTGGGTCGAGAAGATGTTGCACGAGGCCCAGCGGACATCGGCGCCCAGAGCCTTCAGTGTTTCGATCAGGACACCGGTCTGGATCGTCATGTGGAGCGAGCCGGCGATCCGAGCGCCCTTCAGCGGCTGGCTGGCCCCGAATTCCTCGCGGCAGGCCATGAGGCCCGGCATTTCGGTTTCGGCGATGGTCAGTTCCTTGCGGCCGTAGCCGGCAAGGGCGATGTCCTTGACGATGTAATCCTGCGCCATCCCGGCGGTCTCCTTGATCCCTTGGTGGCGGGGCAGATAGCATCAAAGACCGGCGCGGACAACTGAAGGCGGGGAAGGGCGGGGATGAAGCAACCGAGGGCGTGGCAGCGGATGCTGTCGGGGCGGCGGCTGGATCTTCTGGACCCGACGCCTATGGACATCGAGGTCGAGGACATCGCCCATGGCCTTGCCTTCGTGGCGCGCTGGAACGGGCAGACGCGGGGGGACTGGCCCTATTCCGTGGCCGAGCATTCGCTCTTGGTGGAGGAGATCTTCAGCCGTCAGAACCCGGGCCTGCCGGTGAAATGGCGGCTGGCGGCCCTGCTGCATGATGCCCCGGAATATGTGATCGGGGACATGATCAGCCCGGTGAAGGCGGCGGTGGGGGCGGGTTATGGCGAACTGGATGCCCGGCTGGCGGCGGCGGTGCACCTGCGGTTCGGGCTGCCGGCCACCCTGCCTGCGCCGGTGAAGAAGGCGATCAAGGCGGCGGACCGGCTGTCGGCCTGGGCCGAGGCGGTGCAGATCGCGGGGTTCTCGGAGGCCGAGGCGGATCGGTTCTTCGGGCGGCCGGCCGAGACCGAGCGGGCGGGGCTGGTGATCCGGCTGAGGCCACCGGCCGAGGTGCGGGCCGATTATGTGGCCCGGCACCGGGCGCTGCTGGAGGCCTGCTGAGCGTCCGAGCTCGGACGCTTTGGGCTAACCAATGAAATCAATGGCTTGCGGTTTCGCCTTAACTTGGCGTTAGGAAATGGCCTCCAGCGGACCTCTGTCGCCGGGGCTGGCCGGGCGGGAATTGCGGGGGAAACCTTGCCGCGCTAGCCTTCCCCCGGCCTGCCACCCGCGTGGGGGGCAGAGGACCCAGCGGATCAGGTCAGGGAGACGCCGTGCCAACATCTCTGTCCGATCCGGGTGCAGCCGAGCCGCCTCTGGCAGGGCAGGTCGGGCTGACGCTGCTGGCGAGCCTTGTGGCCGGCATGATGGATGCGGTGGGCTATATCCAGTTGGGCGGGCTGTTCGTTTCGTTCATGAGCGGCAACAGCACGCATCTGGGCATGTCCATTGCCAAGGGAGACGGCGCGGCGGTGCTTGCCGCCTTGGCCATCGTGGCGGCCTTTGTGGCGGGGGCGCTGGGCGGCACGCTCCTGTACGAGGCCGCTTTGCCCGGTCGTCGGCTGCGTCTTGTCCTTGTGGTGGAGCTTGGGCTTGTGCTGGCGGCGCTGGCACTGGCCTGGCTGGGCTGGCCGACCCTGGGCCTGGCGGTGGTGGCCTTTGCCATGGGCGTGCTGAACCTGGTGCACCGCACGATTGCCGGTGCCGATATCGGGCGCAGCTTCATCACCGGGGCGTTGTTCGGGCTGGGGCAGGCGGTGGCGCATGTCCTCCGGGGCACGGGACGCGCGGCGACGGCGCTGGCCTATGGCGGGGCCTGGCTGGCCTTTGTGACCGGGGCGGTGGCGGGGATGCTGATCCTGTTGCGCCTGGGGCTGGTCGGGGCGCTGTGCGCGGCTTCCGTGCTGGTGGCGGCGCTTCTGCTGCTGGCGATCCGCGTCGGGCGCTGATCCCTGGATGCTTTCGCGCGCGGCGCGGGCGGGCATCTGCCGCAGGGTCTTCACAAGGTCTTCAAGTCGAGGGGAGTGGCGCTGGCGGCGTGTCTTCAAGCGACGGAACACCGCCAGCGCAGTGCGCAGGCCCCAGCCTCAAGCACGGCGCGCCTTGGCGTTGTGCTGGGTGGGCTGGCGATGGATGGCGCCCGACTGACGGGTTGCGAGCAGCAGGGCTTCAGCAAGAATTTGCAACATGATCTTTCTCCTTTGGAAGTCTTGATGATCGACATATAGTCAGAAAACACAGGAAAACCCAGTCAGCAAAGTTTCAAGACTGTAAGTTCGGCTAACATATGGCAATCGACTGGCGCAGCTTTCCTTCCTTGGCCGCCCTGCGGGCCTTTGAGGCTGCGGCGAGCCATGGCAGCTTTTCCGGTGCGGCGCGCGCACTGAACGTGACCCACGCCGCGGTGGCGCAGCAGGTCCGCGCACTGGAACAGGACCTTGGGCTGGAACTGATGTTCCGCGACGGGCGCGGGTTGGGGCTGACGCCCGAGGGCGCGCGGCTGGCGCAGGCGGTGGGTGAGGGGTTCAAGTCCATCGAGCTTGCCCTGGGCGAACTGCGGGCCGTGGCGCCCGGCGCGCCCCTGCGCATCACCCTGACGCCGGCCTTTGCGCAACAATGGCTCATGCCGAGACTGGGGAAGTTCTGGGCGGCGCATCCCGAGATTGCGATCTCGCTGCATCCCGACCGGCGGGTGGTGGATTTGCGGCGGGAGGGAATGGATCTGGGCATCCGCTTCGGCAAGGGACAATGGCCGGGGGTGGAGGCCGAGTTCCTGGCGGCCGCGCCCTGGGTGATCGTTGCGGCGCCTTCGTTGCTGAAGGGGCGCAGGAGCCTGACCATCGAGGAGATGTCGGCAATGGACTGGGTGGTGGAAGGTGACTGGCCCGAGGAAAAGGCATGGCTGAAGGGCCACGGGCTGCACCCCGACGAAATCAACGTGACCGACATGCCGAGCGAGGAATTGGCACTTTCGGCTGCAAGACAAGGACTTGGACTTTACGTAGAGGCAGCCGCCCTTGTTGAAACCGATCTGGCCCAGGGCACGCTGATCAAGGTGGGTTCGTTGCAGGACGAGTCCATGGCCTATTACATGGCAACGAAGCCCGGACCGAAACGGCCCGAGCTGCGCTTGTTCATGAAATGGCTGAAGTCGGTGGTCTGAGCCCGTTCGGGTCAGATCATCATGTCTTCGGGGGTCTTTCCGGCGGCCAGCGCCTCGATGAACCAGCGGGGTTTGCGGCCCTTGCCCGTCCAGGTGTCATCCCCATTGGCGGGATTGACGAATTTCGCCGCCGACATGCCGCGCTTGCGTGCAATGGGCGCCCCAGTAAGTTCGGCCAGAGAGTTGAATCCCAGGGCGCGCGCTTCTTGTTCAAGACGGGCAAGGGCGGCTTCCTTGCGGCGATCTTCGAAGGTCGCGATGGCCTTGGAAACCTTGGCGTTAAGGTCCTTCAGCTCTTTCAGGGAAAGGCCGTTCAGGTCGATGTCCAATTGACTGTCCTTCTTGGGGTTGGTCCGTGTGGGTGAAACAGGAATACGCCCATAAGTCCGGAATATCAATTGTACGTTCGTATATTGCGCCTATTTTGGACTTCTTTTGGCAAGGATCCGCTGCAAGGTGCGGCGATGCATCGAAAGTCGGCGGGCAGTTTCGGAAACGTTGCGGTCGCACATCTCGTACACGCGCTGGATGTGTTCCCACCGGACCCGGTCGGCCGACATCGGGTTTTCCGGCGGCGCGGGGTGGTTTGCGCCGCGCGCGAGCAGCGCGTTGGTGACGTCATTGGCGTCGGCGGGCTTTGACAGGTAGTCGGTGGCGCCGATCTTCACTGCCGCAACCGCCGTGGCAATTGCGCCATATCCGGTGAGCACGACGATCCGGCAATCGGGGCGCCGTTCGCGCAGCACCTCGACCACATCGAGGCCATTGCCGTCTTCCAGCCGGAGGTCGACAACGGCATAGGCCGGGGGCCGCGCCTGGGCTATGGCCTTGCCGGCGGTGACGCTTTCCGCGGTCTCGGGCAGGAAACCGCGCTTTTCCATCGCCTTGGCCAGACGTTTGACAAAGGGTTCATCGTCATCGACCAGGAGAAGCGACCGGTCCGGCCCGATTTCCGCCGAGATGTCTTCCGCCATGTCCGATCCCCTTTTGCGCGATAAAGCTGAACCTAGGATGTCGCCAAGGTCACGTCAATTTTTCGCCGTGCCATCGGCCTGAAGGAAGCAGCCCACCCGGTCGGCCATCTCCTCGGGGGTGACATCGCGGCGGAAGAAATCCATGAAGCCGCGGCCGGGAAGCACGAGGTAAGTGAAGGTGGAGTGGTCGATCAGGTAGAATTCGGGATCGCCGTCTTCCTGCTTCTTGAAATAGGTCTTGAAGCTGCGCGACGCCTCCTTGATCTGGTCGGGGCTGCCGGTCAGGCCGATCATGCGCGGATGCAGGTTGGCGGCGAATTCGCCCACCACCTCTGGCGTGTCGCGGTCGGGGTCGATGGAGATGAAGACCGGCGTCACCTCGTATCCGCGCTCTTCCAGGATATCGACCGCCTCGGCGTTGCGGGCATTGTCCAGCGGGCAGACATCCGGGCAGAAGGTATAGCCGAAATAGACAAGCGAGGGCTGGGTGATGACATCCTTGTCGGTCACCGTCTGGCCCTGGGCGTTTACCAGGGTGAAGGGTCCGCCGATATCGCCGCCCGCGACCTGGCCGCCGCGACATTCCGAGAAGGCGTCGGTCGGACGGTTCAGCAGGATCCAGCCGCCGGTGCCCGCGATGAGGGCAAGCACGGTCGCCGCCGCGAGCCCGGCATAAAGCTTGGTCATCGGAATGCCTCCACGAATCTGCGGCGCATTGATCGGCGAAGATGCCCGTCATAACAATGCCAAACTGTGACGCCCCGCCGGAGTGCCCATGCTGTCGCCAAGTCTCGGCCTGATGCAACGCGAGACCCGGAGCGAATGGGTCCGCCTGCGCACGCTGATCTATCTGCGCTGGATGGCGATCGTGGGCCAGCTGGCCGCGATCGCCGTGGCGACGGCGCTGTACGGGTTCCGGCTGCCGCTTGGCCTGTGCTACCTGGCCATCGGCGCTTCGGTGATTGCCAAC
Organism: Neotabrizicola shimadae; assembly: GCF_019623905.1. Taxonomy (NCBI): domain Bacteria; kingdom Pseudomonadati; phylum Pseudomonadota; class Alphaproteobacteria; order Rhodobacterales; family Paracoccaceae; genus Neotabrizicola; species Neotabrizicola shimadae. The sequence continues at coordinate 4,057,294 of NZ_CP069370.1, forward strand.
CTGATCTCGATCTTCCTGTTTCCGCGCAACAAGCGGATGACCGAGGCGGAAGCGCTGCTGATGCTGCTGTTCGACCTGTCGCAGCTGAGCTTTCTGCTGTTCCTGACCGGCGGGCTGACCAATCCCTTCGCGCTGCTGATCCTGGCGCCGGTGGTCATTTCGGCCTCGGCGATGGAACTGCGCACCACGATGGTTCTGGGTGTGCTGGCGATCCTGTTCGTGACGCTCTTCGCCTTTGTGAACGTGCCGCTGGTGCGCGAGGATGGTGCGCTTCTGGAGGTGCCGCCGGTCTTCGAGTTCGGCTTCTGGCTGGCCATCGTGATCGGCATCGTGTTCCTGAGCTTCTATGCAAGGCGCATCGCCGTGGAGATCCGGTCCATGTCGGACGCGCTGCTGGCCACACAGATGGCGCTGTCGCGCGAGCAGAAGCTGACGGACCTGGGCGGCGTGGTGGCGGCGGCGGCGCATGAGCTTGGCACGCCGCTGGCGACGATCAAGATGGTGGCGACCGAGCTGGTCGACGATCTGGAGGGCGATGCACGCGAGGATGCCCTGCTGATCCGCGCGCAGGCCGACCGCTGCCGCGACATCCTGCGGTCGATGGGGCGGGCGGGCAAGGACGACACCCACCTGCGCCAGGCCCCGCTGGCGGCCGTGCTGAAGGAGGCCGCCGAGCCGCACCTGGGACGCGGCAAGGAGGTGGAGATCGCACTGGAGCCGGGACCGGGCGGCGATGCCCGTCAGCCCACGGTGATCCGGCGACCGGAGGTGATTCACGGCCTGCGCAACCTTGTGCAGAACGCGGTCGACTTTGCGAGGGGCAGGGTCTGGGTGGAAGGCAGCTGGACCGACCGGACGGTGACGGTGCGTATCGTCGATGACGGGGAGGGGTATCCCGCCCATGTGATCGGCCGCATCGGCGACCCTTTCGTGCGCAGTCGGCGGACAGAACAGGACCTGGCAAAGCGTCCGGAATACGAAGGCATGGGGCTGGGGCTGTTCATCGCCAAGACCCTTCTGGAACGGTCGGGGGCGGAGCTGGTCTTCGCCAATGGGTCGGACCCGTTTCTGGCGCCGGAGGAACGTCCCGAACGCTGTGGCGCCATCGTCGAGGTGGTCTGGCCACGCGCGGCGATCGAGGCCGATGCGGCGCCCGTGGCCGAAAACGCGCCCATCACTGCGTGATCTCCCCTGGGTTAACGCAACGTTAAGGAAATCGCTTGCAGGTTGTGGTCCTGATCCCTTGAGTGGAGCAGGGTATGCCTGTCGATCCGGGTCTCTTCGCGATCATCTTGGCCAGTGCCGTTCTGGCGGCACTGGGGGCGACCTTGCTGCTGATGATCCCGGCGCGCGGGCGCCGAGGGCCGGCGCCCGTGCTCGCGCTGGACCAGGATCCGTCGGGGATCACGCTGCTGTTCGATGGCACGACCTTGGTGGATGCAACGCCCGAGGGCCGCGCGCTGCTGGCCGGGCCGTCGCTGCGCGGTTCGGCCTGGGACCGCCTGCGCGCCGCGCTGGAACCGCGGTTTCCGGGGCTGGAAGGCGCGCTCCTGCGCCTGCCTGCAGAAGGCACCATCCTGCTGGCCGCCGAGCGCGGGGCGGGGCCGCGCCGCATGGCGCTGCGTCTGGAGTTTGTGGGCGGGCTGACCCGGATTCGCCTGACCACGCCACAATCCGGGCCTGCGCCTTCAGTCGACACCTATTGTTCGCTGGTAGACGAGGCGGCCGAACTGCGAGAGATGCTGATGGCCGCGCCGCTGCCGATCTGGCGCGAAGCCGAAGGCGGAGAGGTGATCTGGGCCAATCCCGACTACTTGCGCCTCGCATCCGAGAAGATGAGACCGGAGGAAGAGGTGGGTTGGCCGTTGCCCGTGCTCTTTCCGTCTGACAGCACGGCGCGGCACGGCCGGCAGCGGCTGGACCGACCAAACGGTGGCGTGCACTGGTTCGACATGGCCCACCGCGACATGTCCGGCAGTCGGGTGTGCTTTGCCATGCCGGCCGATGCGGTGCAGAGGGCAGAAACCGGGCTGCGCGACTTCATGCAGACGCTGTCGCGGACCTTTGCCCATCTGCCGGTGGGACTGGCGATCTTTGACGGCCAGCGCCAGCTGAACCTGTTCAACCCCGCCTTCCTGGATCTGACCGGCTTGCCGGTGGATTACCTTTCGGCCCGGCCCCGGCTGGCAGCCGTGCTGGATGCGCTGCGGGACCGCAACATGATTCCCGAGCCGCGCGACTATCGCGCCTGGCGCAAGCGGCTGGCGGAACTGGAGCGGACGGGTATCGCGGATACGCATGACGAGACCTGGAGCCTGCCTGGCGGCCAGACCTATCGGGTTTCGGCCCGTCCGCACAGCGATGGCGGTGTGGCGTTGATGATCGAGGACATCTCGACCGAAATGACCCGCACCCGCCGGTATCGGGCCGATCTGGAACTGGGGCAGTCCGTGGTGGATGCCCTGGGCGAGGGGATCGCCGTGTTTTCCGCCTCGGGCCAGCTGGTCATGTCGAACGACGCCTATGGTGCGCTGTGGGGGCATGATCCTTCGCAGCGCCTGGCAGAAGCCGACGTGGCCACGCTTTCCGAGCACTGGAAGGGCATGGCGCCGCCCACGCCCGTCTGGCACCAGATCGAGGAGTTCGTGGCGGCCAGGGGCGAGCGGACCGACTGGGAAACGGATGTCCGCCTGTCGGACGGCCGGCTGATCGCCTGCCGGGCCGCGCCGCTGGCCGGCGGGGCGACCATGGTGGCCTTTCGGACGCTGGTGCCGGGCGAGGCGGCAGGGGCGATTTCGGCAGAGGCTGTAGCACGTCGGGCCTGAACGGCCGTCGCTTGGTGGGGCGTGTCTGCTGTTGGGCGGGCGCTTTACGGTTCTTGTCTGGCGCGACGCGGCCTTGCGCTGAGTCGCGCGCACGGACAGATTGGCGGCGATGTCAGAGTTGTGCCGCCTGTCCCTGTTCCTGCCCGATGAAGAGGCGACTGCCGCGCTTGGCCGCAGGCTTGCCGGGCGGTTGAAGCCGGGTGACACCGTGCTGCTGGATGGGCCGATCGGGTCGGGCAAGACGCATCTGGCGCGCGCGCTGATCCGCGCCCGGCTGGGGCGCGACGAAGACGTGCCCTCGCCAACCTTCACGCTGGTGCAAAGCTACGAAGCGCCTGGGGCCGAGATCTGGCACGCCGACCTGTATCGCCTGACCCATCCTGACGAAGTGTTGGAACTGGGGCTGGAGGATGCTTTCGCCCGCGCGATCTGTCTGGTGGAATGGCCCGACAGGCTGGGGCGGCACCTGCCTGAGCGGGCCTTGCGACTGAGCTTTGCGGCAGAGGGCGAGGGCCGGCGGCTGGAGGCGAGCGGCCCGGCCGGGCTGGTTGCGGGGCTGGCGGCGTGAGCGGGCGGAGCGACCTTGCCGGGGCCTTCATTGCCCGTGCGGGATGGGGCGCGGCCGAGCGTCGGCATCTGGCGGGCGATGCCTCGGACCGGTCTTACGAGCGGCTGACGCTGGCCGGGCGGACGGCGGTTCTGATGGACGCTCCGCCCGGCAAGGGCGACGATCCGGCCGATTTCCTCGCCATCGCCGCGCATCTGCGCGGTCTGGGTCTTTCGGCGCCCGAGGTGCTGGCCGAGGATCTGGCGCAGGGCTTCCTGTTGCTGGAGGATCTGGGCGACGATCTGTTCGTGCGCTGCATTGCCGCCGATCCGGCGTTGGAGGTGCCGCTGATAGTCGCGGCGGCGGAGGTTCTGGCGCATCTGCAGGCCTCCCCCGCGCCAGCGGGCCTGCCCGACCTGAGTGCCGCCGATTGGGCCGAGGCGGCGGCCTTCGCGCCGGACTGGTATGGGTTTGCCGCGACGGGGGTGAAGGCGGATCGTGCCGATTTTACCGCAGAACTGGGCGAGTTGCTGGCCGCCCATGCCGACGGGCCGCGCGTTCTGATCCTGCGGGATTACCATGCGGAGAACCTACTTTGGCTGCCCGCGCGGGAGGGATTGGCGAAAGTGGGCCTTCTGGACTTCCAACTGGCGCAGATGGGGCAGCCGGGCTATGACCTCGTGTCGCTGGTGCAGGATGCGCGGCGGGATGTGGGGGCCGAGGCGGCAGAGGCCGCGGTGCGGCGCTTCATGGACCTGACCGGGGCGGAGGAGGCGGCGTTCCGGCGCGCGCTGGCCGTTCTGGGCGCGCAGCGGGCGCTGCGGATCATCGGCATCTTTGCGCGGCTCTGCCTGGTGGCGGGCAAGCCGGGCTATCTGGCGCATCTGCCGCGGGTCTGGGGGCAGCTGCGACAGAATTTGTCACACACGGCGCTTACCCGTCTGGCGAGGCTGTGCGATGCGCTGTTGCCGCCGCCGACGCCAGAGACACTTGACCGGATCCGCCAGCAATGCCCGACCAACCCCGTTCGCTGATGCTGTTTGCCGCCGGGTTCGGCACCCGGATGGGGCGGCTTACGGCCGACCGGCCGAAGCCGCTGATCGAGGTGGCGGGCAAGCCGCTGATCGACCATGCGCTTGCGCTGGCCGAGGGGGCCGGGATCGGGCGGGTCGTGGTGAACCTGCATTACCGGGGCGGGCAGCTGGCTGACCATCTGGCCGGGCGTGGCGTGGCGCTGTCGTGGGAGCGGGAGCGCATCCTGGAGACCGGCGGGGGGCTGAAGGCGGCGCTGCCGCTGTTGGGGCCGGGACCGGTCCTGATCTTGAACAGCGACGGGGTCTGGACCGGGGCGAACCCGCTGGAGGAACTGCTGGCGGCCTGGGATGGGGCGCGGATGGGGGCGCTTTTGCTGCTGTTGCCGGTGCGCGAGGCGCGCGGGCGGGACGGCAAGGGGGACTTCGCGCTGGACGGAGCGGGGCGGATTTCACGGGGGGCGGGGGGCGAGGATCAGCTTTATGTGGGCGCCTCGATCCTGGACCCGGCGGCGCTGGAGGGGATCGGGGACGAGGTGTTTTCGCTGAACCTGCCCTGGAACCGGCTGATCGCCGAGGGGCGGGCCTTTGGCGTGCAGCACAGCGGCGGGTGGTGCGATGTCGGGCATCCGGCGGGGATCGCCGAGGCCGAGGCCATGCTGCGGGAGGCCGGGCATGGCTGAGGCGCGGCTTTACGGGTTGCCGCCAGGGGCGGATTTCCCCGCTGCGCTGGTCGCGGGCCTGCGGGCGCGGATGGCGGGCGAGCCGCCCGAGGCGATGGCGCGGGTGACGCTGTTCGTGAACACGGCGCGGATGGCGCGGGCGGTGGAGGCGGCGTCCCGCGCCGGGCCGCCGGGGTTTCTGCCGCGCATCCGGCTGGTTGACCAGTTGGCCGGGATGGTGCCGCCAGGACTCCCCGCCGCCGTGCCGGGGCTGCGGCGGCGGCTGGAACTGGTGAACCTGATCTCGGCCCTGCTGGAGGCGCAACCGGATCTGGCGCCGCGATCGGCCTTGTACGACCTGGCCGACAGCCTGGTGCGGTTGATGGACGAGATGCGCGGCGAAGGCGTGGCGCCCGAGGCGCTGGCGGGGCTGGATGTCTCGGGCCATTCGGCGCACTGGGCGCGGGCGCAGGCGTTCCTGGGGATCGTGTCGCCCTTCTTCGGTCCGGAGGCCGAGCCGGATGCCACGGCGCGGCAGCGCATGGCAGCGGAACGGCTGATCACGCTGTGGGGCGAACGGCCGCCGCAAGACCCGGTGATCGTGGCGGGGTCCACCGGATCGCGCGGGACGACCTTCCTTCTGATGCAGGCGGTGGCGGCTTTGCCCAGGGGCATGATCGTGCTGCCTGGCTATGACTTCGACATGGGCCCGGCGGTCTGGGCCGGCATGGGCGATGCGCTGACGGCGGAGGACCATCCGCAGTTCCGGTTCAAGCGGCTGATGGATGCGCTTGGTCTTGGACCAGAGGCGGTGGCGGAATGGCTGCCGGGGCAGGCGCCGGACGGGGCGCGCAACCGCGTGATCTCTCTTTCCCTTCGGCCGGCGCCGGTGACGGACCAGTGGCTGGCCGAGGGGGCGCACTTGCCTGACCTGCCTAAGGCGATGGCGGGCGTCACGCTGGTAGAGGCGGAGAGCCCGCGCGCCGAGGCGGGGGCCATTGCGCTGATGCTGCGCGAGGCCGCAGAGACCGGGCGCGTTGCGGCGTTGATCACGCCGGACCGGGTGCTGTCGCGGCGGGTGGCGGTGGCCCTGGACCGGTGGGGGATTCTGCCGGATGACAGCGCGGGGATGCCGCTGGAATTGACCCCGCCGGGCCGGTTCCTGCGCCATGTCGCGCGGCTGTTCGGGCGGCGGCTGACGGGCGAGAGCCTTCTGGTGGTGTTGAAGCATCCGCTGGCGATGGCGGGGGCCGAGAGAGGGCCGCACCGGCTTCATATCGGGCACCTTGAGGATTGGCTGCGCAAAAAGGGGCCGGCCTTCCTGACGGGCGACGATCTTGTGCTGTGGGCCGAGGCGCAGAGGCCCGAGGCGGCGGATTGGGCAAGGGGGCTAGCGACGGCGCTGGACGGGGTCGAGGACACGGCTGACCTGGTGCTGTCCGAGCATGTGGCCCGCCATCGCCGTTTGGCCGAGGCATTGGCCGGTGGGGGCGTGGCGCTGTGGGAGCGGGCGGCGGGCGAGGAGGCCCTGGCGCGTTTTAGCGAGCTGGAGGCCGAGGCGGGGGTGGGCGGCCTGTTCAGCCCGGCGGATTACGCCGACCTGTTCGACGGCATCATCGCCGGAGAACTGCGCGAGGCGCTGACGGTTCATCCCACGATCCGCATCTGGGGCACGGTCGAGGCGCGGGTGCAGGGCGCTGACCTGGTGATCCTGGGCGGGCTGAACGACGGCACCTGGCCCGCACTGCCGCCGCCGGACCCCTGGGCCAACCGGCAGATGCGCAAAGAGGCTGGGCTGTTGCTGCCGGAACGGCAGGTCGGGCTTTCGGCGCATGACTATCAGCAGGCGGCAGGTGCGCGCACGGTGGTGTTGAGCCGGTCCCTGCGCGATGCCGAGGCGGAATGCGTGCCCTCGCGTTGGCTGAACCGGCTGGTGAACCTGGTGGGCGGCTTGCCCGAGCGCGGCGGGCCGGAGGCGCTGACCGCGATGCGGGCGCGGGGGGCAGAATGGTTGGCCCTGGCGGCGGAGCTTGAGCGGCCGGCGGCCGAGGTGCCGGCGGCGCCGCGGCCTGCACCCCGGCCACCGGTGGGGGTGCGGCCGAAGGCCCTGTCGCTGACGCGAATCTCGACATTGATCCGCGATCCCTACGCGATCTATGCGCGCTATGTCCTGCGGCTGAAACCCCTGGACCCTCTGCGGCGCGAGGCCGATCCCCGGCTGCGCGGCACCGCGCTGCACAAGATTCTGGAGCGGTTCGCGAAGGAGCGGCCTGCGGCCGAGACGCTGGCCGGGGCTCGGGCGCGGCTTATGGCGATTGCGACGGAGGTGCTGGAAGAGGCGGCGCCCTGGCCTGCGGCGCGGGCGCTGTGGCTGGCGCGGATCGACCGGGCGGCTGATTTCTTCCTGGCCTTCGATGCGCGGCACGGGGGCGTGCCGGTGGCGATGGAGGAAGAGGGCCGGGTGCAGCTGGCGGGGCTGGATTTCGCGCTGTTCGGAACGCCCGACCGGATCGATATCTTGCCCGATGGACGGCTGCACCTGATCGACTACAAGACCGGCGCACCGCCGACCGAGGCGCAACAACGCAGCTTCGACAAGCAGTTGCTTCTGGCGGCGGCGCTGGCCGAGCGCGGCGGGTTCAAGGCGCTTGGCCCGACCGAGGTGGCGCGGATCAGCTATGTCGGGCTGGGGTCCGACCCCAAGGAAGTGCGGACCGAGATCACGCCGGAGCTGACGGGCGAGGTCTGGGAGGGGCTGCATCGGCTGGTGGCGCGCTATGCCCTGCCGGAAACCGGGTACACGGCGCGCCGCGCGATGTTCGAGACGACCTTTCCCGGCGACTACGATCACCTGTCGCGCTTTGGCGAATGGGAGACGACCGACCGCGCCATGCCGGAGGATGTAGCATGATCGACGAGGCCACACGGGCACAGCGGCAGGCGGCGGACCCGGACCAGTCGACCTGGCTTTCGGCCAATGCGGGTTCGGGCAAGACCAAGGTGCTGACCGACCGGGTGGCGCGGCTCTTGCTGAACGGGGTGGAGCCGCAGCACATCCTGTGTCTGACCTATACCAAGGCGGCGGCAAGCGAGATGCAGAACCGCCTGTTCGCCTTCCTGGGCCGGTGGGCGATGTTGCCCGATGCCGAACTGGCGCCCATGCTGGCGGCGCTTGGCGAGGGTATCGAGGTCGGGGCCGACCGGCTGGCGGCGGCGCGTCGCTTGTTCGCCCGTGCCATCGAGACGCCGGGCGGCCTGCGGATCCTGACCATCCATTCCTTCTGCGCGGCGCTTCTTCGGCGGTTCCCGTTGGAGGCCGGGGTCGGGCCGGGCTTTCGCGAACTGGACGACCGCTCTGCCCGGCTGATGCGCGAGGAGATTGCCGAGGATCTTGCGGGTGGCCCGGGGCGGGCGGCGATGGCCGCGCTGGCGCGGATCAGCCCGTCCCTGGACCTGACGGTGTTCCTGGATCAGCTGGCCGGGTCGCGCAGCGGGCTGGAGCCGTCGCTTGGGGCGCCGGCGATCCGGGCGCTGTTCGGGTTGAGGCCCGGCGACACGCCCGAGGCGGTGGCGCGCGGTGTGATCCGGGGGGGCGAGGCGGGCTGGTGGCCCGCGATGCTGGCCGCGCTGGCGGCGGCGGAGGGGAACGATGCAAAGGCCGGGGCAAAGCTGGCTGCGGTGGACCCGGCGGCGGTGCGGTTCGGCGACCTTGCGGTGCTGGAGGAAGTGTTCCTGACCGGCGCCAAGGCCAAGGAGCCGTTCAGCGCAAAGATCGGCTCTTTCCCGACCAAGGCGACGCGGGGGGTGCTTGCCGCCATCATGCCCGAGATTGACGCCCTGATGGCGCGGGTTCAGGAGGCGCGGCCCCTGCGGCTGACCCTGGCAGCGGCGGAGCGGGCGGTGGCGCTGCACGACTATGCCGCAGTGTTCCTGCCCGAATATGCGCGACGCAAGGCGCAAGGCGGCTGGCTGGATTTCGACGACCTGATCGAGCGGACCATCGCGCTCTTGACCGACCCGTCGGTGGCGGCCTGGGTGCTGTACCGGCTGGACGGCGGCATCGACCATATCCTCGTGGACGAGGCGCAGGACACGAGCCCCGAGCAATGGCAGGTGATCGAACTTCTGGCGGCTGAGTTCACCAGCGGCGCGGGCGCGCGGGACGAGGGCCGCACCCTGTTCGTGGTGGGGGACCGCAAGCAATCCATCTATTCCTTCCAGGGCGCGGATGTGGCGGCGTTCGAGGAGAAGCGGCAGGCATTCAAGGCGAAGATCGAGGCTGTGGGCCGGCCGTTCCAGTCGCGCGAGCTTCTGCATTCCTTCCGGTCCTCGCCCGCGATCCTGCGGGCGGTGGATGCCGCACTTGGGCCGCTGGCGGACCCCGCGCTTGGCGGAGAGGTTCGGCACCTCGCGCAGTGGGAGGGGCTGCCGGGCCGGGTGGATCTGTGGCCCTTGATTGGCAAGGCGGAAAAGACCGAGGACGGCGACTGGACCGACCCGGTTGATCTGGTGACGGATGCGCATCACGACGCCCGGCTGGCGGCGATCATCGCGGACGAAATCGCCGCGATGATCGCGGCGGGGGTGCAGATCGACACGGGGCGCGGGGTGCGGCGGGTCCATGCCGGCGATGTGCTGATCCTGGTGCAGCGCCGGTCCACCCTGTTTGCCGAGGTGATCCGGGCCTGCAAGGCGCGGGGCCTGCCGGTGGCCGGCGCGGACCGGCTGAAGCTGGGGGCCGAGATCGCGGTGAAGGACCTGACTGCGCTCGTGGCCTTTCTGGCCACGCCGGATGACGACCTGTCGCTAGCCGCCGTTCTGCGCTCGCCGCTGTGCGGGTGGAACGAGGGCGATCTGTTCCGGCTTGCGCAGCCGCGTCCGGGACGGCTGTGGCAGGCGCTGCGGGGGATGGCGGCGGCGCCCGGGCTTTCAATGTTGCACGACATGCGCGATCAGGCCGATTTCCTGCGGCCCTTCGAGCTGATCGACCGAGTGCTGACGCGGCATGACGGGCGGCGCAAGCTGGTCGCACGGCTGGGACCGGAGGCCGAGGATGGCATCGACGAGTTGCTCAACCAGGCTTTGGCCTATGAACAGGTCGACGTGCCCAGCCTGACCGGGTTCCTGGCCTGGCTCGGGTCGGACGAGATCGAGGTCAAGCGCCGGATGGAGGGCGAGGGCGACCGCATCCGGGTGATGACGGTGCATGGCGCCAAGGGGCTGGAGGCGCCGATCGTCATCCTGCCGGATACCGCGGACCGGCGGCCAAGGGACAGTGACCTGATCGTGTCGCTGGCAGGCGGGCAGTCGGTGTGGCGGATGCCGGCCGAGGAAAGCCCGCCGGCGATTGCTGCGGCGCAGGCGGCGCGGCGGGCGGCTGCGGCGGCCGAGAACCTGCGGCTGCTTTACGTGGCAATGACGCGGGCGAAGTCCTGGCTGATCGTCTGCGGTGCGGGCGTGGCGGACAGTGAGGGCGCCTGGCACCGGATCATCGCGGCGGGGCTTTCTGGCCTGGGCGCCGTGCCCCTGCGCGACGGGCGGCTCAGGCTGGCGCATGGCGCGTGGCCGGAGGATGCGCCGGGACATGTGGCGGCGGCTGCTGTGCGGCCGGACCTGCCGGATTGGGCGCTGCACCCCGCGCCGGCGATGGCGGGGCCCGTCCAGCCGGTGTCGCCGTCGAACCTAGGGGGCGAGAAGGCGCTGCCGGGCGAGGGCGGCTTGCCGGAAGAACTGGCCAAGGCGCGCGGCACGGCGCTGCATGCGCTCCTGGAGCATATGCCGTTGTTGCCGCCCTCGGATTGGCCGGCGCTGGCGCGCGACCTTGTGGCCGATCCGGCCGAGCGGCAGCTGTTGATGAACGAGGCCGAGACGGTGCTGGCGCATGGCGCGTTGTTCGGGGCAGGTTCGCTGGCTGAGGTGCCGGTGACGGCGCGGCTGGCGGGCAAGCCTCTTTTCGGCATCATCGACCGTCTGGTGGTGGGGCCGGATCATGTGCTGGCGGTGGATTACAAGTCGAACCGCGTTGTACCGGCGCGGCCCGAGGATGTGCCCGAGGGGCTGTTGCGCCAGATGGGCGCCTATGCCGAAGCTCTGGCGCAGATTTATCCCGACCGCCGGGTCGAGACCGCAGTTCTGTGGACGGCGCGGGCCGAACTGATGCGGCTGCCTCCCGAGATCGTGAGGGATGCGCTGGCGCGGGCCACGATAGCTTGAGCCCCGGCCCTTGACGCTGCGCATGGCCGTGCCTACCTTCGGTGGCCTTGGATTCCCCTGGAGAGCAATCATGGGCGCGAACACTGTCGCCGTCACCGATGCCACTTTCGACGAGGAAGTGCGCAAGTCCGCCATTCCCGTCGTCGTCGACTTTTGGGCCGAATGGTGCGGCCCGTGCCGCATGATCGGCCCGGCTCTGGAAGAACTGGCCGCCGAATATGCCGGCAAGGTGAAGATCGCCAAGGTCAACGTGGACGAGAACCCCGACAGCCCGGCCATGCTGGGTGTGCGCGGCATCCCGGCGCTGTTCCTGTTCAAGGATGGCCAGGTGGTGTCGAACAAGATCGGTGCCGCGCCGAAGGCCGCGCTGGCCAACTGGATCCAGTCGGCGATCTGATCGTCGCGACCGGACGGACAAGGGGCGCCTTCCGGCGCCCCTTTTCATTTCTCCATCGGCCAGCCGTGGCTGGAAAGCCGCGCGGCAAAGCGGTCCACTGCATCCTCCGCGCTGGCGTCAATCGCATGGCGGCGCAGGAACCAGTGCAGGTAGGCATTGAACGGCGGGGGCTCCGACTGGCCGAACTGGTGGAGCGCCACATCCACCCCGTCGCGCGGCACCGAAGCGGCGATGTGGTGAAAGTCGCATCGCGCGAACAGAAGCGCGGGCTTGCCGGCCGTGTAGCCGGCGAAGGCCAGAGCCGAGTTCTGCGTGACCACCGCTTCGCAAGCGAGCACCATGTCAGGCGAGGCACCGCCCAGAGTGAGGCGCGGAAAGCGGTGGCAAATCGCATCCAGTGCCTCAAGGTCCTGGGCGCTGTAGCTTTCCCTGGGGTGCAGCGTCGCGCGAAGCGGGCGCGGGTCGCGGTCGAGAAGGGTTTCGATCATGTCCAGCGGGCTCATGGACTGGAAGGACCGCGCTTCGCTCAACCGGCCCTGAAGGGCTACGAACAGAAAGCCCTCGCGAGAGACCGGCCCCGGCCCCAGAAGCTTGCGACGCAGCGACGCGGCCAGCCCCTCGCCCAGATGCGGGCCGTGGCCGCGCTGCGGAAAGGGCAGGCTGGCGACCTCCCAATCCCAGCGGTGGACGCTGCGTTCCAGCCGGAAGAACGGCTCGGCATAGGCCCGCCGCAGGACAAGACCCTTTGGTCCAATCGGAGGAGCTGTGTCCGTGATGTGGTAGGGCAGGGCCGGTGCATCGGGTGCGCGCCAATCGATGCGCCATCCCGCATCTTCCAGCGCCTGCACCAGCCGGGCAAAGCTGCGCACCCGGCCCGAGACGATGCCCGCGCGCATGTCTTCGGTGACGTGGAGAGAGGCTTCGCGCCGCATTCACCCTTCGCCCGTTGCCGGGGCCTTTGCCCCACGCCATATAGGGCGGGTTCGGCAGGAGATGCGCAATGGCGGAAGACAGGTTTCCCGGCTGGCACGGCACCACGATCCTGGGCGTGCGGCGCGGGGGCGAGGTGGTGGTGGCCGGCGATGGTCAGGTGAGCCTTGGCAACACCGTGATCAAGGGCACTGCCCGCAAGGTGCGCCGCCTGTCGCCGGGCGGGCGCGATGTGGTTGCCGGTTTCGCAGGGTCCACGGCAGATGCTTTCACCCTGCTGGAACGCCTGGAAAAGAAGCTCGAGGCGGCTCCGGGCCAACTGGCGCGGGCCTGCGTGGAGCTGGCGAAGGACTGGCGGATGGACAAGTACCTGCGCAATCTGGAGGCCATGCTGATCGTGACCGACGGGCGCGACCTGTTCGTCATCACCGGCGCCGGCGATGTGCTGGAGCCGGAGCATGACGTGGCCGCCATCGGATCGGGCGGCAATTTCGCGCTGGCTGCGGCGCGCGGGCTGATGTCCACCGATCTGTCCGCCGAAGAGATCGCCCGCAAGGCGATGGCGATAGCCGCTGAGATTTGCGTCTTCACCAACGGCAACCTGACGGTGGAGCGGATCCGGGGATGACGACCTTTCTGCGAAGGGCCGCACCGCGCGCGGTCTCTGCGAACACGCCCCCGGCAGCCGCGCCGGGTCTTTCACAGAAAGATCGTTTCAAGGGCTTTCGCCAGAAAAGCCTTTCTTTTCTGATGGGTGAAACATGACCAGCCTGACCCCCCGCGAGATCGTCTCGGAGCTTGACCGCTTTATCATCGGACAAGCCGATGCCAAGCGCGCCGTCGCCGTGGCGCTGCGCAACCGCTGGCGGCGCAAGCAGCTTGCTGCCGATATACGGGACGAGGTCTACCCCAAGAACATTCTGATGATCGGCCCGACCGGCGTGGGCAAGACCGAGATCAGCCGGCGGCTGGCCAAACTGGCGAAAGCGCCCTTCCTGAAGGTCGAGGCAACGAAGTTCACCGAGGTGGGTTATGTCGGCCGGGACGTGGAGCAGATCGTGCGCGACCTGGTGGATGCGGCCATGGTCGAGACGCGGGCGCGGATGCGCGAGGATGTGAAGGCCAAAGCGCATCGCGCGGCCGAGGACCGGGTCGTCGAGGCACTGGCCGGAAAGGACGCCCGGGAACAGACGCGCGAGATGTTCCGGGGCAAGCTGAAGCGGGGCGAACTGGACCAGACCGTGATCGAACTGGACGTGCCCGATGCGGCGCCGGCCTTCCCGATGATGGGCGGGATGCCCGGCATGGACACGCAGATGCAGGGCCTGCAGGATCTGTTCAAGGCCTTTGGCGGGCGCACCACGCGCAAGCGCATGACGGTGGCCGACAGCTATGACATCCTGATCGGGCAGGAAGCCGACAAGCTTCTGGACGACGAGGCGGTCAAGGCGGCGGCGCTGGAAGCGGTGCAGGAAAACGGCATCGTCTTCCTGGACGAGATCGACAAGATCTGCGCCCGTGCCGAAACCCGCGGCGCCGATGTCAGCCGCGAGGGCGTGCAGCGCGACCTTCTGCCGCTGATTGAGGGCACGACGGTTTCCACCAAGTACGGGCCGGTCAGGACCGACCATATTCTCTTCATCGCCTCGGGCGCCTTTCATATCGCCAAGCCGTCGGACCTGCTGCCGGAATTGCAGGGTCGCCTGCCGATCCGGGTGGAACTGCAGCCGCTGACCGAAGAGGATTTCGTCCGTATCCTGACCGAGACCGACAATGCCCTGACGCGGCAGTATTCGGCGCTGATGGCGACGGAAGAGGTGACGGTGACCTTTACCCCCGACGGCATTGCCGCGCTCGCGCGCATTGCCGCCGATGTGAATCGCAGCGTGGAAAACATCGGGGCGCGGCGGCTCTACACGGTGATGGAGCGGGTGTTCGAGGACCTGTCTTTCCACGCCCCCGACCGATCGGGCAGCGGTGTCACGGTGGATGCGGCCTTTGTCGAAACCAATGTCGGTGCGCTGGCGAAATCGGCAGATCTGTCGCGATATGTCCTGTGATGGGCCAGGCGCTTGCCGCCGCTTGAAAAAAGGGGCCCTCCTGTCCTACTGCTGATGTGTCCGGTGCCCTGTTGCCGGATTCGCGCCTGCTGACCTTCCAGGGTCCGGCCGATCATGGATCAGACCGAAAGGCTCCTGGATGCTGCGCCGCCTTGCGATCTTTGCCCTTGTGTCGATTGTCGTGGCTTGCGCGCCGCGGGGAACCATCACGCTGTACCCGGCCGCGGCCGCGATAGGCTTGGTCGAGCCGATCTTCGTGGCCACCAGCCGCGGGCGCGAGGCGGGTACCCAGATGTTCAACAATCAGCGCGACATGACGATGTCCTTCGCGCGCTTCGACATCTCGATCCCGCCGGATCGCAAGACAGGCTCTGTCACGTTTCCGCGTGGTAAGGAACCGAACCCAAAGCGCGACATGCTGACGGTGGACGAAATGCTGTTCACCAACAGCGATACGTTCCGTACCGCATTCAACCGGCATCTGGCGACCACGGCCGATCGGCGGGCCATCGTGTTCGTGCACGGGTTCAACACCAACTTCGCCGAAGGAGTGTACCGGATCGCGCAGATGAAGCACGACATGACCCTGCCGGGGACCATCGTGCATTTCTCGTGGCCATCGCTCGGCAATGCCTTCGGCTATGTGCATGACCGGGATTCGGTTGTGTTCTCGCGCGATGACCTTGAGGCCTTGATCGACACCCTGGGGAAGTCGAACGCGCGGTCGATCGTGCTGATGGCCCATTCCATGGGCACCTACCTGGCGATGGAAACTTTGCGCAGCATGGCGTTGCGCGGCGACAGTCCGGGCTTCCGCAAGCTGGAAGCGGTGATCCTGATCTCGCCCGACATCGACGTGGACGTGTTCAAGACCCAGATCAGGGTGCTCGACCCGGTGCCCGAGCCTTTTGTCATCTTCGGCTCGCCGCGCGACAAGGCGCTGAAATTGTCGTCCCTTCTGGTGGCTGAACCGGCGCGTCTTGGCAACCTGAAGGACGTCTCGGTGCTGGACGGCCTCCCGGTGACCTATATCGACGTGCAGGCCTTCAAGGATGGGTCCAGTCACTTCCCCTTGGCGACCTCGCCCGACCTGATCCAGGTGATGAATGGCTTTGCCGATGCCGACAGCTGGCTGAACGCAGACGAGGGCCGCACGGCGAACCCGCTATACGGGCTTCTGAAGGCTGCGGGCAAGGCGTCCGAGATCGTGCTGGCCCCCGCCAACCTGGTCAGCGAAGCCATCACCTCGGCGGGCACCGAGCGCACGTTCGAAGTGCCGGCGGACGCGGCGACCCTGGCGCCGCCCACCACCAGCCCCAGCCAGTAGGGCGGTGGAACAGGCGCCCAACCCGGGCCTCAGGCCCGGGCTGCGGCCTCAGTTCCTGCCGTCAGGAAGGCAAAGCCGCAGGGTGAGATCGTCACTCGATCCCCATGCACAGCCGACCCGTGCGACGGGCCGATCAGCCCGCTTGCCCCCGTGACGGTCACGCTCACCGGGTGGTGCGACAGGTTGAACAGACACAGCACGCTGTCCGCCCCGCCATCGCGCCGGAAGGCCAGCACCGGCCCCTCGACATCGAAAAACTGCGTGCGGCCCCGCATCAGCGCGGCCGAGCCTCTGCGGAATGCAATCATAGCGCGGTAGAATTCCAGGACCGATCCCGCCACGCCCTCTTGGCTGGCCACATTACGCGCCAGTTGCGGCGCCTTGACCGGAAGCCAGGGCTTGCCCGTGGTGAAGCCACCGTTGGGCGTGCCGTCCCAGACCATCGGCGTGCGCGTGTTGTCGCGGCCCACGGGCTCGGGCCAGAAGTTGATGCCCTGCGGATCGACCAACTCGTCGAACTCAAGCTGGGTGTCGGTCTGGCCGATCTCTTCGCCCTGCCACAGGCAGACCGAGCCCTCGAAGGACAGAAGCAGCGCGGCCGCCAGCTTTGCCACGGAATCTTGTCCCGTGCCCTGCTTCATCCAGCGGCTGACGTGGCGCACGACATCGTGGTTGGAAAACGCCCACATCGGCCAGCCATCCGGCGCCCCGGTGAAGAAGCTTTCGATCCGGTCACGGAAGAAGACGGGCGTGAAGCCATAGCCCATCATCTCGAAGCTGTAGCATTGGTGCAGACGGCCAGGCGCGGTGTACTCGCCCATCATGCGGATGGCGTGGTGGCTTTCGCCCATCTCGCCCACGCTCGTCGCGCCGAATTCGTCCAGCAGTGCGCGCACCCGTTCCAGCCACAACAGGTTCTCGGGCTGGTTCTTCGAGAAGATATGGTACTGCATTTCATAGGGGTTGCCGTCGGGCTTGTCCTTCTTGCGCCAGTCGGCAGGGTCCGACCGCAGCTTGGCGTCGTGGAAGAAGAAGTTCACCGTGTCGAAGCGGAACCCGTCCACGCCGCGTTCCAGCCAGAACCGCATGTTGGCGAGGTGCCAGTCCTGCACATCGCGATTGTGGAAATTCATGTCCGGCTGTTCGGCCAGGAAGTTGTGAAAATAGTACTGCTTGCGCCGCGCGTCCCAGGTCCAGGCGCTGCCCCCAAAGACGGACAGCCAGTTGTTGGGCGGCGTGCCGTCGTGCTGCGGATCGGCCCAGACATACCAGTCGGCCTTGGGGTTGTCGCGCGAGGACCGGCTCTCCTTGAAGAAGGGGTGCTGGTCCGAGGAATGGTTCAGCACCTGGTCGATGATGACCTTCAGCCCCAGCTCATGCGCCCGGGCGATCATCGCATCGAAATCGGCCAGCGTGCCGTAGGGCGGATCGACGTCGCAATAATCGCTCACGTCATAGCCGAAGTCCTTCTGAGGAGACTTGAAGAAGGGCGAAAGCCAGACGGCATCGGCGCCCAGACGGGCGATATGCTCCAGCCTTCGGGTGATGCCCGCCAGATCGCCCACGCCATCCCCGTTCGAATCCTGAAACGACCGGGGATAGACCTGATAGGTCACCGAGCCGCGCCACCAATCCTGCATCAAAACCTCCGCCCAAAGCGTTTCGGAAGCAGGATAGCGACCTGCAACCGGAAGGAACAGCCCGCAGGTTCTGGCGTGGCTTGCCCCGTGGCATCGCCTTGCTAGGATCAAGCCCATGGGGGCCGGCGCAGCGCTTGGTGCAGGCTCCGACCATCCCGCAGGAGCCGCCATGCCAGATGATGCCTTTGCCTCGGTGCAATATCTGAACCTCGATCCGGGCTACTATGTGCGCGAGGACATCTGGCAGCGCGAGCGGCGCGAGATCTTTGCGCGGACCTGGCAATTCATGGGTCCCGCCTCTTCGGTGGCCGAGCCGGGGCGATACCTCGCAATTGACATTGCCGGAACCCCGGTCTTTGCCCTGCGCGGTCGCGATGGGGTTCTGCGCGGGTTCCGCAACGTCTGCCGTCATCGGGGGGCGAAGCTTCTGGCCGATGGTACAGGAAGCTGCGGTCTGGTGGTCTGTCCCTATCACAAGTGGTCCTTCGCCGACACGGGACGGCTGGTGCAGGCACCCTGGTATGGCCGCGACCCGGCCATCGTGCCCGAGGACTGGCCACTGGAGCCGGTTTACCTTTCCGAATGGCGCGGCCTTCTGTTCGCCGCGCTGGACCCGGTGCAGGACCTCCTGTCCCAACTTGGCGCCTTGCCGGCGGAACTTTCCGGCGAGCCCATGGAAAGCTATGTCGCGACCGACAGCGCGACCGTCAGCTTCGACGCGAACTGGAAGGTCTATACCGACAACTTCGTCGAGGGCTACCACATCCCCGGCACGCACCCCTCGTTCTTCGCCGCCATCGACTTCGAGGCCTTCGAGACCACGGCCCATGACGGGTTTGTTCGCATGACTGCGCCCCCGCGCGAAGGCCTGTTCTATCGCGGCAAATGGCTGTGGATGTGGCCGAACTGGACGCTATCGCTGTTCGAAGGCGGCATGAACGTCAGCCGGATCAACCCGACCAGCGTGCACCGCACGGACCAGCACTACAGCTTCTTCTTCGCCGACACGTCCGAAGGTGGGGCGAGGGCCAGGGCGCGGTCGGTCGAAGGTACGCTGGCCGTGGTGCGCGAAGACTACCAGGTCTGCGTCGAGACGCACGGCAACTACGTGGCCGGGGCCTATACGCCGGGTCCGTTGTCGGGCCGGCACGAAAAGGGCGTGCGCTATTTTCAGGAGCGTGTGGCGGCGGCGTTGGCCGGCTAAGCCGTCGGAAGCGGTGATTGTATCCATCACGAAATAGCGATTGACCCTGCCAGGGCGCGGGCGCAGGTTCCGCCCTCGCGGACAGGAGGTCGTCATGGCAAGGGCATCGCTCATAACCCCCGTGCTGGTCGCGGGTTGCGTGGTCATCATGATCTCGTTCGCGATCCGGGCGAGCTTCGGGATGTTCCAACTGCCCATCGCCGAAGAATTCGGCTGGCCGCGGGCCGAGTTTTCGCTGGCCATTGCCATCCAGAACCTCGCCTGGGGCATCGGCCAGCCACTTTTCGGCGCGGTGGCCGAGAAGTTCGGCGACCGCAAGGCGCTGATCGCCGGGGCTCTGGTCTATGCGGCGGGCCTGGTGCTTTCGGCTTTCGCCATGACGCCGGGCCAGATGCAGATGCTGGAAATCCTCGTGGGCTTCGGCATCGCCGGCACCGGCTTTGGCGTCGTGCTGGCCGTGGTCGGCCGGGCGTCGTCGCCGGAAAACCGGTCGATGTCGCTTGGCATCGTCACCGCCGCCGGGTCGATGGGTCAGGTGATCGGTGCGCCGCTGGCCGAGATCCTTATGGGCTTCATGCCCTGGCAAAGCGTGTTCATGATCTTTGCCGCGATGATCCTGTGCACACTCTTCGCGCTGCCCTTCATGCGCGCGCCCAAGCTCGCCAGC
The DNA here is from genome assembly GCF_019623905.1 of Neotabrizicola shimadae. Classification (NCBI taxonomy): domain Bacteria; kingdom Pseudomonadati; phylum Pseudomonadota; class Alphaproteobacteria; order Rhodobacterales; family Paracoccaceae; genus Neotabrizicola; species Neotabrizicola shimadae. The sequence goes on from NZ_CP069370.1 coordinate 4,076,797, forward strand.
CGCGCCGAGCTGGAGGAGAGCATGGGGGTCGTGCTGAAGCGCGCCTTCCGCGACCCGTCCTATATCCTGATCTTCCTGGGCTTCTTTTCCTGCGGCTATCAGCTGGCCTTCATGACGGCACATTTCCCGGCCTTCATCGCGGAAAGCTGCGGCCCGATCGCGGCGGGCTCAATGCTGGCGGGGTTGGGCATCACCACCACCTCGGCGCTTGGCGCTGTTGCCATCGCCACCATCGGGCTTGCCAATATCGCGGGCACCCTGGCGGCAGGTTGGCTGGGCAACCGGTTCCCGAAGAAGTACCTCCTTTCCGCTGTCTATACCGGCCGGACCATCGCCGCGGCCTGGTTCATCCTTGTGCCCATGACGCCGGGCACGGTGCTTCTGTTCTCGCTGGTGATGGGGTCCTTGTGGCTGGCGACGGTGCCGCTGACCTCGGGCCTGGTCGCCCATATCTACGGGCTGCGCTACATGGGGACGCTTTACGGCTTTGTCTTCCTCAGCCACCAGATCGGCGGGTTCCTGGGAGTCTGGCTGGGCGGGAAGATGTACGACATCACCGGCAACTACACGACGGTCTGGTGGATCGGCGTCGGCGTCGGGGCCTTCTCGGCGCTGGTGAACTTGCCGATCCGCGAGAAGCCGCTTCAGACGTTGCGGCCGGCGGCCGCCTGACATGAAGGCTGGCATCGTCGCGCTGGTCCTGGGCTATGTGCTCAGCCAGTTCTACCGGGCCTTCCTGGCCGTCCTGTCACCTGCGTTGCAGGCCGATCTGGGGATCGGGCCGTCTGTCCTGGCCGATGCCTCGGCACTTTGGTTCCTGGCCTTCGCCCTCGCGCAGTTGCCGGTGGGATGGGCGCTGGACCGGATCGGGCCGCGCCGCACGGCCTCGGTCCTGCTGGCGCTTGGCGGGGCCGGGGGCGCGGCGGTGTTCGCCATGGCGGGCGGGCCGGGGGCGATCCTGGTCGCCATGGCGCTGATCGGGCTGGGCTGCGCGCCCGTGCTGATGGCCAGCTACTACATCTTTGCCCGTAGCTTTTCGCCCGCGGTCTTTGGCACGCTGGCCGGGGCGGTGATCGGGTTCGGGTCATTGGGCAACATCGCGGGCTCCGCGCCGCTGGCCTGGGCGGCAGAGGCCTGGGGCTGGCGGGCCACCGTCGCGGGCGTGGGCGGGCTGACGCTGGTGGTGGCGGTGGCGATCGCAGGGCTTGTGCGCGACCCGCCGGCCTTGCCGCCAGGGCCGAAGGGGCGGCTCATGGACCTGCTGGCCATGCCGGCGCTGTGGCCGATCCTGATCATGATGGTGGTCTGCTATGCCCCCGCCGCGGCGTTGAGGGGGCTTTGGGCGGGACCCTATGCGGCCGATGTGTTCGGGGCGGATGCGGACGGGATCGGGCGGGTCACGCTGGTCATGGGGCTGGCCATGATCGCGGGGAACTTTGCCTATGGGCCGATGGAGCGGGTGCTGGGGTCGCGGAAGTGGTTGGTGATGGGGGGGAACCTTCTGGTGCTGGCCTGCCTTGTGGCGCTGTGGGCCTGGCCGGCGCGGAGCCTTTGGCTGTCGACCGCGCTGCTGGCGGGGGTGGGGTTCTTCGGGGCCTCGTTCCCGATGGTCATCGCCCATGGCCGGGCCTTCCTACCCGCCGCGCTGACCGGGCGGGGGGTGACGCTTCTGAACCTTTTCGGGATCGCTGCCACGGGGATGGTGCAGATGGCCACGGGGCGGGTCTATGGGGCACTTGCGGGGGAGGACCCGGCGCGGCCCTTCGCGGCGATCTTCGGGCTTTGTGCGGTGTTCCTGGCCCTGGGGCTGGTGGTCTATGCCCGGTCGCGGGACCGGACCGACTGAGGCGTCCGAGCTCGGACGCTTGGCAGATGCAATTAAAATCAAGTACTTGGAAATTCTGATTAACGATTTCTTCAGAGTTGTCCGAGGTTCGCGTCCAGGCGGATTTCGGTGCAATTCAAGGTTGGCGGCCGTGCATCACCATATTGCCTTTCGGTCCAAGGACAGGTGACCTGCTGTCTGCCCTGATGTTCGAGACCTGAGCCGCCATGATCGTCTTCATCCGAGAGTTCAACGACCGCAAGAAGGCCGTCTTCGCGGCTCTTGCCGCGGCGGCCGGGGGCGGGCGCGGGGTGCTGGTGCCCCTGTCCTTCCGCGACCGTCCCGAGACTGCGGCGCGGGTGGATGCGGCGCTGTCGCGGGCCAAGCGGCGGCCGAAGGGTCTGTCGGGCTGGATGAAACGGCAGTGGCTGCGGGGAGCCTACAACTGGGCGCGCGGGCATTTCGCGGCGCATCCCGACCGGGTGGCGGTGGCCTGGAACGGCATGGGCGGGCAGCGCATGGCTTTCCTCATGGGCGCGCGCGATGCCGGGGCGGCCACGTTGTACGCAGAGCTTGCGCCCTTGCCGGGGCGGATCACGCTGGATCCGGCGGGGGTGAATGCGGAAAGTTCGGTGCCGCGCGATGCGGGCTTTTTCCGTGACTGGGCCGGGGACCGCCCCGACCGGACGGGCGAAGGCTGGCGCGCGATGGGGGCGGGCCTTGTGGCGCGGCCCTCGCGGCGGGCGGATGTGGGGCAATCGGCGGCGGCGCTGCCGGACGCTCCCTTCCTGTTCTGCCCCTTGCAGGTGCCGACGGACAGCCAGGTCACGCTGTTTGCCGGATGGAGCGGCGGGATGGAGGGGTTCCTGGCCGCCCTGACGGAGGCCGCGTCGCACATGCCCGAGGGTTGGCATCTGCGGCTGAAGGAACATCCGTCATCGCGCGTGGCGCTTGGCCCGATGCTGGAGCCGCTGGTCGCCACGGGGCGGGCGGTGATCGACAACGGATCGGACAGCTTTGCCCAGGTGGCGGCGAGCCGCGGGGTGGTGACGCTGAACTCCTCGATGGGGTTGCAGGCCTTCTTCCACGACAAGCCGGTTGTGGTGCTGGGCCGGGCCTTCTTTGCGCGCGACGGGCTGGTGAGCCCGGCAGGGGATCAGGCGGCGCTGAACCGGCTGTTCGCCGATCCGGCGGCGCTGGCCTTTGACCCGGCCGACCGGGCGCGCTTCATGAACTGGCTGGATCAGGTTTACTACCCACGCTTCGACCCTGCGGCGCCCGACCCCGCCGCGCTGGCGCCCTGGCTGGACCGGGCGCGGCTTACTCGCTGATCCGTGGGGCGACCAGCAGGATCGCCAGGTCTTCAGGCGGGGTCCAGTCGGTCTTTGTCACCTCGAACCGGGTGGGGCTGACCTTCTTCAGCCCCGGCATGCAGACCGAGAGGGCATTCACCGGATCGCCCTTGTCGAGCACCAGGTGGAAGCGGCCGATGGGACCCGCCCAGGAATTGGCGGTACGAAGGACATAGCGCAGGTAGTAGGCCGCGCCCCAGTAGCCGTGTTCGCCATCGCTGTCGCCGGCCTTCAGGGTGGACATGATCTTCCGTCCCGTCGGGCCGTCGATGCAGTAGCTGTCGGCAAGCGAGCGCTGGTAGTCCTCTTTTGCCGGCCATTCGAAGGTGAAGACGCTGCCTTCGGGATAGTTCTCGTATTCGTGCCGGACGCGGGTTTCCTTCCCCGCGGGGAAGGTTTGCGTCCAGTGATAGCGCAACACGACCGACCAGGCGGGCATTGGTACAGGGTCGGCGTCGTCCCAGGGGCTTTGCGCGATGAGCCCTGCGTCGCGGAGCTGCTGGATCTGCGACCGGGGAAGCCTGGCAAGAACGGCCCGGATTTCCTCGACATCCAGTGTCAGCGGGATGCCCATGCGGGTAAGCAGGGCGCTGATGTCCCGGCCGGGGGTGTCGTATTGCACAGAGGCCGGGCGCTTCCACGCATCGGGGTCCTCGACCACGGCGACATGGTCGATGCCGACCTTCTGCCGCTTGCCGTCCACGGTGGCGCGGAAGTTCAGAAGATCGGTGCGGCTGCGATCTTCGGGCAAGTTCCAGCTGCTCATTTCCAGCGACATCAGATTGATCGGGGGCAGCGGGAAGATGACCTCGCCGGTCACGTTCTGTGCGGTCACGTTGCGGAAGGTATAATCCACGGCGATGCGGTCGGGGCTGATGAACAGGTCTTCGGACACCATCGCCACGGCCTCGGTCTGACCGAAGGTCAGGCCGGTGGCGGAAAGCCCGCCCCAGCCGTCATTGGCGAGCGCCGGCAGCGGCAGGAGGGCGAGGGCGGCAAGCAGGCGGCGCATGGGGAATCCTTGGCGGGCAGGCGGTTGCGGCCATGATTGGGCCAGGCGGGACGGCTTGCCAAGGCCCTGCGGGCGGGCGAAGGTCGCGGCCTGTTCCGTTGGGAAGGATGCCATGCGCGCCGGCCTTGTCTGCCTTGTGCTTGCCTATGTGCTGAGCCAGTTCTACCGCGCCTTCCTGGCGGTTCTGACGCCCGACCTGGTGACGGATCTTGGCATGACGCCAGAGGATCTGGCGCTGGCCTCGAACCTGTGGTTCGCGGCTTTCGCGCTGGCGCAAGTGCCCATCGGCGAGGCGCTGGACCGGGTGGGTCCGCGCCTGACGGCAGGGGGGCTTCTGGTGCTGGTGGCGGCGGGGGCGGCCGTCTTTGCGGCGGCGACCGGGCCCTGGGGCGTGATCCTTGGGATGGGCCTGATTGGCCTCGGCTGTGCGCCGGCGCTGATGGCATCGTATTTCATCTTCGCCCGCAGCTATTCAGCCGCAGCCTTCGGCACCTTTGCCGGGGCGGTGGCGGGGCTTGGGTCGCTGGGCAACGTGTTCTCGGCCCTGCCCTATGCCTGGGTGGTGGATCTGGTGGGCTGGCGGGCCAGCGTCTGGGGGCTGGCCGCGATGAGCCTGGCCGTCGCCGTGGCGAGCCTGGCGCTGATCCGCGATCCGGCGCGGGTCGAGGGGCAGGGCAAGGGCTCGATCATGGACCTGTTGCGCGACCGGCGGCTCTGGCCGGTCTTTGCGATGATGGCGGTGTGCTATTACCCCGCAGCCGGGTTCCGCGACCTGTGGGTCGGGCCCTGGGCGCGCGATGTGTTCCAGTTCGGCGAGAACCGCATCGGCCAGCTGACGCTGGCGATGGGGTTGGCGATGGGGGTGGGCAACTTCCTGTACGGGATCATGGAGCGGTTCCGCGACCACCGCCGCGCCATCATCATCGGCGGCAACCTGGTGGCGGCGGGATGCCTTCTGGTGCTGGCGGGCTGGCCGCAGCCGGGGATCGTGCCGGCCTATCTGCTGCTGTTCACCCTGGGGCTGTTCGGCACCTCCTTCCCGCTGGTGATGTCGTATGGCAAGGGGATGCTGCCCAAGGCGATGTTGGGGCGGGGGGTGACGCTGTTGAACTTCTTCGGGATCGGCGCGACGGGGATCGCGCAGATCGCCACGGGGCGGATGTTCGGGGCGATGGGGCCCGAGGCGGGGGCCGAGCGCTATGGCATGGTCTTCGCGGTCTTCGGGGTGACGCTGCTGATGGGGCTTGCGGCCTTTGCCTTCGGCAGGCGGGCGCGCTGAAACGCCTCTTTTCCCGAGGGGCGAATTGCCGTAAGGGGCGACGTCCTTGACGTGAAGGAGACCCCTGATGGGCTACAAGGTCGTCGTCGCGGGGGCCACGGGCAACGTGGGCCGCGAAATGCTGAACATCCTCGCCGAGCGCGAGTTCCCGGTGGACGAGATCGCGGCGCTGGCATCGCGCAAATCTCTGGGCACCGAAGTCAGCTTTGGCGACAAGACTATCAAGACCAAGGACCTGGACACTTTCGACTTCACCGGCTGGGATATCGCGCTGTTCGCCGTGGGCTCTGGCCCGACGAAGGAATATGCGCCCAAGGCCGCGGCGGCGGGCTGCATCGTGATCGATAACTCGTCCTTGTACCGCTATGACCCGCAGATCCCGCTGATCGTGCCGGAAGTGAACGCGGATGCGATCCACGGCTACAAGAACAAGAACATCATCGCCAACCCCAACTGCTCGACCGCGCAGATGGTGGTGGCGCTGAAGCCGCTGCATGACCGGGCGAAGATCAAGCGCGTGGTGGTGGCGACCTACCAGTCGGTCTCGGGCGCCGGCAAGGAAGGAATGGACGAGCTGTGGGACCAGACCAAGGCGGTCTACAATCCCGTGGACGACGTGCCGCCGAAGAAGTTCTCCAAGCAGATCGCCTTCAACGTGATCCCGCATATCGACGTCTTCATGGACTCGGGCGAGACCAAGGAAGAATGGAAGATGGTGGCCGAGACGAAGAAGATCCTCGACCCCGCCATCAAGGTCACCGCGACCTGCGTGCGCGTGCCGGTCTTCGTGGGCCACTCGGAGGCGATCAACATCGAGTTCGAGGAGCCCTTGGACTGGCAGGAGGCCCAGGACATCCTGCGCGAGGCGCCGGGCATCATGCTGGTGGATAAGCGCGAGCCCGGTGGCTACATCACGCCGATCGAATGCGTGGGCGAATATGCGACCTATGTGTCGCGCGTTCGTCAGGACCCGACCATCGAGAACGGCATCTCGCTGTGGTGCGTGTCCGACAACCTGCGCAAGGGCGCGGCGCTGAACGCGGTGCAGATCGCGGAAGTTCTGGGCCAGCGCGTGCTGAAGAAGGGCTGAGCGGCGATTGAGATTGCTGGCCCGACCGCTGGCCGGGACGCGATCCGCCAGGGCATGAGCCGAAGATGGAATGCAGAAAGGGCCGGCACCTGCCGGCCCTTTCTGCATTTCGGGCCTAGTGGGACGCGGCTCGGTGGATGTCAGCGGCCACATGGGCGTCGGTGAAGCGACGCAATGGTAAGAGCAGGAACCAGGAATACTGGGCGGCCGTGGGCGACCATAGCGCCACCGGGATCGACAGCGCGAAGACGAGCGCGGTGGAAAGCGAGGGCCAGGCCAGTCGCCAGGCGCTGATGTCGCGGTGCGTATCGGCGGCAAGGCCCGCCCGCACCGCGTGCCAGGAGATCGCGGCGCCGAAAAGCGAGATGGTCATGGTCAGGGCTGCATAGAGGATCGTTGCAAGCCGGCCGCCGTTTTCGACAAGGATGTCGGTGGCAAAGGGCATCCAGGTGATGCCCAGGAGAAAGCCGAGGTTAAGCCACAGGAGCAGGTTCGAGGACCGCACGATCCAGGAGAATTTCTCTCGGTGGCTGAGCCAGAACACCGCGATGACGAGAAAGCTGATGACATAGCCCAGAAGCCGCGGCCGCAACTCTATCAGGGCCTGCCATAGTGCGGCGTCGCTGGCCACATCGGCGGATTCAGGCAGCGAGATTTCCAGCACAAGCAGCGTGATCGTGATGGCGATCACCGCATCGCAGAAGACGATCAGGCGTTCGTTTTCATTCCCGGCCATGATGCCTTCCGCTGCGATTGGCCGCCGCAGCCTAGGGGCGCGGCGGGACGGGATCAACCGGGGCGGCTGCGCACGGCGCCGGTCAGACCGGCACGAACTCGTCGCGGGCGGGGTCGTATTGTTCCAGAAGACCCTCGCCAGTGTCGTTCCAGAGGCCATGCAGGGTGAGCCGGTCGTCTTCGACGGCCGCCTTCACGAAAGGGAAGGTCAGAAGGTTTTCCAGGCTGACCAGCACGGCGCCCTTTTCGAGGGCGGTCAGGCGTTGGTCGGGGGGCAGGGGAAGGACGCGTTCGTAGCCGGGGCGCAGGATGTCCATCCAGCGGCCGACGAAGCTGGACTTCTCTTCCAGATGCGGGGCGGTGCCGGCGCACATGTCATGGCAGCCCTTCACGCCACCGCAGGAGGAATGGCCCAAGACCACGATATGCGCCACGCCCAGGGCCGTGACGGCATATTCCACTGCGGCCGACGTGCCGTGAGGCTCGCCGTCCGCCACGAAGGGCGGCACGAGGGCCGCGATGTTGCGATGGATGAAGAACTCGCCCTCGTCCGCGCCGAAGATCGAGGTGACATGCACGCGCGAGTCGCAGCACGAAATCACCATGGCGCGCGGATGCTGGCCAGAGGCCGCCAGCCGGCGATACCAGGCGCGGTTGTTTTGATAGGCCGTGGCCCGCCAGCCCTGAAAGCGTTGCACAAGATACGAGGGAAGGGGACGCACGTTCAGCATCTACGGTCCTTTCGCGATCCTGCCGGCCTGACTACGCTGCAATTGCAGAAAATTCGAGAGGCTTCCGTTGCGGGGGGCAACCTTTTCTTCAGCACGGCCTGCGAGCCTTGGCTTCGGGTGTGACGTTGAACGGGTGTGGCCATGAGGGCTGAAAATGTAGTCGCGTTGCGGCTGTGCGAACAGATTCGCCAGGACGCTGAACCGATTGCCGCGATCTATCGTGATCTGGGGACGGCATCGGCCGAACATGTGGTGTCGCGCGCCCTGGGGGAACTGGCGCTGGCGATGGCGGGCCTGGCCGACCGGGTGCGGGCGCATGACCTGGCCGATCTTGACCGCCAGTTGCGCCGGCTGCAGGGCATGGCGGGCCCCCTGGGCATGGTCAGCCTGGCCGAGGTGGCCGGCGACGTGCGGGTCTGCCTGACCCGCGCCGATGTGACGGCCTTTGCCGCCGTCTGGGCGCGGCTTCTGCGGGTGGCGGAACGCTCTCTTTCCGCCGATACCGACCTTCTGGACCAGACGATCTGACCAGGCGGCCCTTTCGACCACTTGTCTGTACGGGGCCGTGCTTGACCTTGGGCAGGGCATTGGCTAGTGCCGCCCCAGCCTTTCCAGACTCTCCAGACAGGAGCCGCGACCGTGGCCAACCCCTCCCTGCTCATCCTTGCCGGCGACGGCATCGGCCCCGAAGTCATGGCCGAGGTGAAGAAGATCATCGGCTGGTTCGGCACCCGCCGCGGCGTGACCTTCGACGTGTCGGAAGACCTTGTCGGCGGCTGTGCCTATGACGCGCATGGCACGCCGCTGACCGACGCCACCATGGCGAAGGCACAAGAGGTGGACGCCGTGCTTCTGGGCGCCGTGGGCGGACCGAAGTACGACAGCCTGGACTTCAGCGTGAAGCCCGAGCGCGGCCTGCTGCGCCTGCGCAAGGAGATGGACCTTTATGCCAACCTGCGCCCCGCGCAGTGCTTTGACGCACTGGCCGACTTCTCTTCGCTGAAAAAGGATGTGGTGGCGGGCCTCGACATCATGATCGTGCGCGAGTTGACGAGCGGTGTCTATTTCGGCGAGCCGCGCGGCATCTTCACCGAGGGCAACGAGCGCGTCGGCATCAACACCCAACGCTACACCGAGAGCGAGATCGCCCGCGTGTCGCGGTCGGCCTTTGAACTGGCGCGCAAGCGGAACAACAAGGTCTGCTCGATGGAGAAGGCCAATGTGATGGAATCGGGCGTGCTGTGGCGCCAGGTCGTGCAGGAAGTGCATGACCGGGAATACCCTGACGTCGAGCTTTCGCACATGTACGCCGATGCCGGCGCCATGCAGCTTACCCGTTGGCCCAAGCAGTTTGACGTGATCGTCACCGACAACCTGTTCGGCGACCTGCTGTCGGACCTGGCGGCCATGCTGACCGGCTCGCTTGGCATGCTGCCCTCGGCCTCGCTTGGCGCGCCAATGGCGAACGGGCGGCCCAAGGCGCTGTACGAGCCCGTGCATGGCTCGGCCCCCGACATCGCGGGGCAGGGCAAGGCCAACCCGATTGCCTGCATCCTGAGCTTTGCCATGGCGCTGCGCTACAGCTTCGACATGGGCGAGGATGCGACCCGCGTGGAAAAGGCGGTCGAGAAGGTGCTGGCCGACGGTCTGCGCACCGCCGACCTGATGGGTCCGGAGGGTGGATCGCCCGTGTCCACCTCGGCCATGGGCGATGCGATCATCGCGGCGCTGGACGCGAGCCTCTGACCGGGTTTCGATGAATCGGGGGTCCCGCGGCGCAGCTGCGGGGCCCTTTCCTCTTGCGCTGGTGCAATTCAGTTTCACGCAACGTGAAAACACCGCTCATCTTCCGCAGCGGACCTTGCATCCCCCCGCTTCCGGGGTGATTCTGGCGGCATGAATCGGGGGTGCGCGAACCCCCAAATCGGACCTGCCCCAATGCCTGCCCTCTCCCCGAACCTGCGCGGTGCGCTTCTGGCGCTTGCGGCTTTCTGTCTTTACGCCTGCTGCGATGTCGCAGTGAAGGGCCTGGGCCTTGGCATGACCTCGCTGCAGGTCATGTTCTTCGTCGCCGCGGGTTCGCTGCCCTGGATCCTGGGCCAGGCTCTGCTGTCGCGGCCCCGCGCCCGGTTGACACCGGCGCTGCCGGGGCTGACGGCGCTGCGCGTGGCGATCATCATCGGCAACGGGGTTCTGGTGACCTATGCCTTCACCGAACTGCCGCTGGCGGAATGCTATGCCATCTTCTTCACCATGCCGCTGATGGTGACGCTTCTGGCCTGGCCCATTCTGGGCGAGCCGATCGACCCGCGGCGCGGCCTTGTGGTGCTGATGGGCTTCTTGGGCGTGCTGATCGCCCTGAACCCGCAGGCGACGGATTTCAAGGTGGCACATCTTGCGGCCTTTGGCGGCGCGACGCTTGGGGCAATGAACTCGATCATGCTGCGCATGATCGGCTCGCGCGAGTCGACGGCGGTCATGCTCCTGTATCCGACCGCCGCGCAGTTCATGGCAGCCGCCCTGTTCATGCCGCTGGTCTGGGTGCCGCCCACCGCCATGGCTTTCGGGCTGGCGCTTGGCATCGGCCTTCTGGGCACCATGGCGGGCTTTGCCATCATCGCGGCCTATCGGCTGGCCCCGGCCATCGTGGTGGCGCCGATGCAGTATTCCCAGATCATCTGGGCGAGTGCTCTTGGCATCCTGTTCTTCGACGAATGGCCGGGAAGCATGGCGGTGGCCGGCATCTCGGTGATCATCGCGGCGGGCGTGACGCTTCTGGCCATGGCGCAGGGCCGGGTGCGCACGGCCTGAAATTTCCCCGTCCCGGCCTTGCGATGCAGGGCGAATGGGGCGAAGCTGTTGGCGCTATCATGAGGCTATGGCCTCCGAGCAGGATCCGGTCATGTCCCTGTCCCAGTCGAACCTGCGCGGCGCCTTGCTGTCGCTTGCCGCCTTTGGAATCTATGCGACGCATGACGTGGTCGTGAAATACCTGGGCAGCAGCTATGCGCCGTTCCAGCTGATCTTCTTTGCGGGGCTCTTGTCCTTTCCGCTCGTCACCATCCTGTTGATGAGTGACAAGACCGACGGCAACCTGATCCCCAAGCATCCCTGGTGGACGGCACTGCGGACGATCTGCGCGGTGCTGACGGGGTTGGGTGGGTTCTATGCCTTCTCGCACCTGCCTTTGGCGCAGTGTTATGCCATCTTCTTCTCGATGCCGCTGATCATCACCATGCTGGCGATCCCGATCCTGGGAGAGAAGGTGGGGATCCGGCGCGGTATTGCCGTGGTGGTGGGGCTGGCGGGCGTGATCATCGTGCTGCGGCCGGGCGATCTGGAACTGGAGCTGGGCCATGCGGCGGCGTTGGCGGCCGCCACCACCGGGGCGCTGGCGGCTGTGATCGTGCGGAAGATCGGGTCGGACGAGCGGTCGGTGGTGCTGATGCTCTACCCGATGGTCGCGAACTTCCTGCTGATGGGGGCGGCCTTGCCCTTTGTCTATCACCCCATGCCCATCTTCCATTTCGGGTTCCTGGCGCTGATGGCCTGCCTGGGACTGACCGGGGGCCTTCTGTCCATCGCGGCCTACAAGACCGCGCCGGCGATCATCGTGGCGCCCATGCAGTATTCCCAGATCATCTGGGCTATCTTCTATGGCTGGCTGTTCTTCGACGAGCGGATCGATTTCTGGACGGCGGTGGGGACCGGGGTCATCATCGCCTCGGGGGTCTATATCGTGCTCCGGGAAAGGACGCCCCGGGTTTCGGGGCATACGCCGGTGCTGGAGACCCGGTCGCGGTTCGAGACGCCGACCTTTCCCCGTATCAGCCTGATGGGGCGGCTGCTGGACCGGCGGCGGCAGGTCGAGTGAGGACCCCCTTGCAAAGCCCCGCCGGGCCGTGTAACCCCCGCGCCACGGTCGGAGCGTAGCGCAGTCTGGTAGCGCACCTGCTTCGGGAGCAGGGGGTCGGAGGTTCGAATCCTCTCGCTCCGACCAGTATCCCGACACCCCACCTGATGAGACCGTCCGAGCTCGGACACTTGGCTCGACCCATTTGAATCAATGGGTTACGCAGGCGGATTAACTTGGACTTAAGAATTGTCCGAGGCTTCCCCGCTCCCCAGCCGGGAGACACCTGATTCCGGCAAGCTTTCGCGGAGGCGGCCGGGATCGCCGGGGCCGAGCTGATGGTGCTGACTGTCATGGGGCACGAGCTTGTGCCACCGCATCTGGAACGCATTTCGGGCTAGGTGGCGGGGTTCCTGCGGCGCAGGTCGGGCTGACGGCGCGGCGCAGACGCTTTCCCGGCGTTTTCGGCTGTGCTTATCTGCCCCGGCTTGCCGGTGGGAGTGGTCGGGATGGAAGTTGTCGAGGCGTCGATTGCCGAGTTGCGCGCCACGCTGGAGGCGGGGCGGGTCACGAGCCTGGAGCTGGTGGACCGCTATCTTGCGCGGATCGCGGCCTACGATCACGGCGGCATCCGGCTGAACGCGGTCACGGTGATGAACCCGGAGGTTCGGGAGGAGGCTGCGGCCTCGGACAAGCGGCGGGCCGAGGGGCGGGTGCTGGGGCCGCTGGACGGCATCCCCTATACCGCGAAGGAAAGCTATGCGGTGAAGGGGTTGCCGCTGCCGGCCGGCTCGCCTGCCTTTGCCGCGCTGGTGGCGGGGCAGGATGCCTTTGCCATCAGTCGCTTGCGGGCCGGCGGCGCGGTGCTGATCGGGCTGACCAACATGCCGCCTATGGCGAACGGGGGGATGCAGCGCGGGCTGCACGGGCGGGCAGAAAGCCCTTACAGCGCGGATTGGCTGACGGCGGCCTTTGCCTCTGGCTCGTCGAACGGGTCGGGAACTGCCGTGGCCGCGAGTTTCTGCGCCTTCGGTCTGGGGGAGGAAACCTGGTCTTCTGGCCGGGCGCCGGCGGCGAACAACGGGCTGTGCGCCTATACGCCAAGCCGGGGCGTGATCTCGGTGCGCGGCAACTGGCCCCTGGTGCCCACGATGGACGTGGTGGTGCCCCATGCACGGACGATGGCGGATCTGCTGGAAATCCTGGACGTGATCGTGGCCGAGGATGGCGAGACGCGGGGGGATTTCTGGCGGCGGCAACCTTTCGTGGCGCTGCCGAAGGTGGGAGAGGTGCGGCCTGCGTCCTATCCCGCGCTGGCGGGCGGGTCGCTGAAGGGGCGGCGGATCGGCGTGCCGGCGATGTACATCAACGCCGACCCGGAGGCGGGGACGAACCCGGCGGGCGGCATCGGCGGGCCGACGGGGCGGCGGATCGAGACAAGGGACTCGGTTCTGGCGTTGTGGGAGGAGGCGCGGCGGGCGATGGAGGCCGTGGGGGCCGAGGTGGTGGTGGTCGATTTCCCGGTGGTGTCGAATTACGAGGGCGACCGGCCGGGCTGCCCGACGATCCGCACGCGCGGGCTGGTGGGGGCCGATTTCCTGGACCGTGAGGTGCTGGACCTGTCGGTCTGGGCCTGGGACGATTTCCTGCGGCAGAACGGCGATCCGGCGTTGAACCGGCTGGACCAGGTGGACGGCGCGCTGATCTTTCCGCAGCCGCCGGGGGCCTTGCCGGACCGGTACGACGGGTTCGGCGGCGACATTTCCACCTATCCGGCGCTGGCACGCGAGATGGCGGGCTGGCTGGAAAGCCCCGGCTTCCTGGCGGTGCCGGGGCTGGAAGAGGCGCTGCGGGGGCTGGAAGAGACGCGGCGGGTCGATCTGGAGGACTGGATGGACCGGCTGGGGCTGGATGCGGTGGTGTTCCCTGCGGTGGCCGATGTCGGGCCGGCGGATGCCGATGTGAACCCGGTTTCGGCGGATATTGCCTGGCGGAACGGGACCTGGGTGGCAAACGGGAACCTGGCGATCCGGCATCTGGGGATTCCCACGGTGACGGTGCCGATGGGGGTGATGGCGGACACGGGCATGCCTGCCGGGCTGACCTTTGCCGGGCGGGCCTGGGACGACAGCCGGTTTCTGGCGATGGCGGCGGCCTTCGAGGCGACGGGGGCGCGGCGGATGCCTCCGCCGCGCGTGCCTGTGCTGTGAGGGGCCGTCCTACCGGACGGGCTCCATCACGGCGTCCTTGAGGCGGCAGTCGCGGATCACGTCGGCGCCGCAGCGGCGGGGTTCGAGGTCCCTGGTCAGGCAGAGGCGGACCTCCTGGATCATGCCGTCGTCGCAGGTGACGGTGATCTGGTCGCGGGAGAGGCCGGGGTTGACCTCGAGGAACGCGTCCTCGACGACCGAGGCGGGAAGCTCGACCTCTTGCGCCAGCCGCTGGAACACCGGGGGAAGCGTGACGCTGTCGTAGGCGCGGCGCATCAGGGCGAAGTAGTCCTGCGGGTCCAGCCCCGAGCAGCGCCCGTGCTTCTTCCACTGGTACCAGGCGAGGCCCGCGCCGCCCATGATGTCTGCCATGGCCGCCGTTTCGGCCTTTGACGGGTCGCGTGCCGGGGTGCGGCAATAGCTGGGCCAGCCCTGTTCGTCCTGGGGCCAGAGGCCGTGCACTGTCCAGGTGAGGCCGAGGCCCGCGTCGCATTGCGGATCGTCGCGCGAATCGCCGGTGAGCGCGCACCAGTTGGCGGACCAGCCGAGCGAGAGCAGGTAGTAGTCGAAATCCCCCGCGCTTTCGCCTTCGGCGAAGGCCGGGGCGGCGGCGAGAAGGAGCGCAGGCAGGGTTTTCAGCCGCATTTCCTCTTTCCTCAGGCGGGGAAGGGGACTATATGCGCCCCTGACTTCCCGAAATCGTGGAAATCGCGGCGAACGAAGCCGCAGCCGGTTTCCCGGCACGGGAGAGAAGTGCAAAGGAGAACCCGATGAGCAAGCCCCTGATGGCCAAGGCGACTGCGGTCTGGCTGATCGACAACACCACGCTGAACTTTCGCCAGATCGCCGAGTTCTGCGGCCTGCATGAACTGGAAGTGCAGGGCATCGCCGATGGCGATGTGGCGACCGGCGTGAAGGGCTTCGATCCGGTGGCGAACAACCAGCTGGACCAGATCGAGATCGAGCGCGGCGAGAAGGACCCGCTGTACCGGCTGAAGCTGAAGTTCAACGCCGCCGCCGTGGGCGAGGAAAAGCGCCGCGGCCCGCGCTATACGCCCCTGTCGAAGCGGCAGGACCGCCCGGCGGCGATCCTGTGGCTGGTGAAGTTCCATCCCGAACTGTCGGATGGGGCCATCGGCAAGCTGGTCGGCACGACCAAGCCCACCATCCTTTCGATCCGCGAGCGGACTCACTGGAACATCAACAACATCACGCCCATTGACCCGGTGGCCCTGGGCCTGTGCAAGCAGTCCGAGTTGGACGCGGCGGTTCAGGCGGCAGCACGCAAGAAGGCGGCCGAGGGCGCGGTGATGACGGATGACGAGCGGCGCAAGCTCGTGTCCACCGAGACCTCGCTTGGCATGGCGCCCGAGCCCAAGCTGGGCGGTGCGCTGGACGGCATCGGCGCCTTCATGGGCGAGGAAGAGCGCGAGGCGCCTGCGGACTTCTCGGATGCGGAGAGCTTCTTCAACCTGCCCCAGGGCGACGACGAAGACGACGAGGACGAGGACCGCTGAGGCGGCAGAGCATCGGGGCCGGGACATGTGCCCGGCCTGCTGCGGGATGGCCTTGATCGGCGTGCGCCAATCCCTCTAGAGTTGTGACCGCCGGGCAGGGTCCTGGCCCGGTGGTTCTTTGGTTCCAGTCTTTCCGCAGGCACGCGCGCATGGAAGCTCCGGTCGGTCTTGCGCTGTGCCTGCCGAGGGAACGACCACATGACGCCCACCGATCCGCTTTATCGCCAGCAGTGGCATTTCTCCCTGATCGGCGACATCGAGACGATCTGGGACGAGTTCGACGGAACCGGGGTGCAGGTCGGCGTCTATGACGACGGCATCCAGTACACTCACCCGGATCTGGCGGCGAACTATGATGCGAGCAGGCATTTCACGTATCAGGGCGTGACTTACGACGGCATCGCCAACGACCCCGACGAGGTGCACGGCACTTCGGTCGCCGGGATCATCGCGGCGCAGAATGACAATGGCCGGGGCGGCACCGGGGTTGCGCATGGTGCGACGCTGACTTCGGTCAACATCTTCGACCCGGCGCTGACGGCGAACCTTGCCATCGAGCGGGCGATGATCCAGTGGGCGCAGAACTTCGACATCATGTCGAACAGCTGGGGCTGGACGCCGGAGTACGACGCATTCCAGAACCTTTCCCTGGCCGGGAGCCTTCATGCGCAATACCAGACCTGGTATGGCGTGAACGTGGCAAACGGCCGGGGCGGGCTGGGCACGATCATCGTTCAGGCCGCCGGAAACGATGCGCTGAACGCGAATGGCAGCGGGGTGAACGGCACCCGCTTTTCGCTGACCGTCGCGGCGACGGACGAGAATGGCGACATCCAGGATTATTCCAACTGGGGCGCCTGCATCCTTGTGGCCGGGCCGGCATCGGCGGTGACGACGGACCGCACGGGCAACAGCGGGTACAACGCAGCCGGCGACAGCGACCCCCTGGGCGTGGATTATACCAGCAGCTTCGGCGGCACCTCGGCGGCGACGCCCACGGTTTCCGGTGTGGTCGCGCTGATGCTGGATGCGAACGAGGGCCTGGGCTGGCGCGATGTGGCCGACATCCTGGCGATGTCGGCTTCGCTGACCGGATCGGCCTATGGCGGTGCGGGCACCGGCTTTGAGGTGGGCAACTGGCAAAGCGGCGGCACGAACAGCTGGAATGGCGGCGGCTCGGCGTTCCACCTGTCCTATGGCTACGGCATGGTGAATGCCTTTGCCGCGGTGCGCATGGCCGAAGCCTGGCTGGTGATGCATGACGGTGTGGCGCAGACCTCTGCCAACGAACTGAGGGTGACCGGGACCATGTCTGGCGGCCCGGTGAACATTCCCGATGCCGGGGGTGGGGCGGCCAATGCGACGGTCGTGGTGGCGGGCAACATCGAGATCGACACGGTCTATGTGAAGGTCCAGGTCACGCACAGCTATGCGTCGGATCTTCAGTTGTCCCTGGTCGCGCCGGATGGCACCGAGTTCGGGCTGTTCCTGAACGAGGGAGGCGACAGCCTGTTCGATTCGGGCCTGACCTGGACTTTCGCCGTCGAACTGGCGCGCGGCTATTCCTCGGCCGGCACCTGGACGGTGCGGGCGGTGGATTCCTTTGCCGGCGATGTCGGGACCATCGGCGCGGTGACGCTGACCTTCTTCGGGTCGAAGTCCAGCGCGAACGATGTGTACCACTTCACCGAGGATTTCCTGACGCTGCGGTCCGTGGATGCCGGGCGTGGTGTGGTCAGCGATGCAGGCACCGGCAGCGACTGGCTGAACATGGCCGGGCTGCATGGCGACATCCAGGCCGGGTTGTCCGACGGCAGCACGGTGCGCGTGGATGGCGTGCAGTGGTTCACCCTGGCGGCCGGGACAAGGATGGAAAACATCTATGCTGGCGACGGCAACGACACCCTGACCGGCAGCGCACTGGCAAACGAGATCCACGGCGCGCGGGGCAATGACCTGCTGTCGGGGCTTGGCGGCGCCGACACGCTGGTTGGCGGTCAGGGCAACGACCGGCTGATCGGTGGGACGGGGACCGATTTCTTCGAGTTCTCGGGGGCCTTCGGCAGCGACCGGATCACGGATTTCGCCGACAACGTGGATACGCTGGTGCTGGACGATGCGTTGTGGGGCGGCGGGCTGACGGTGGCGCAGGTGATCGGCACCTTTGCCGACACTCTGGCGGCGGGCGTGCGCTTCGACTTCGGCGGGGGCAATGTCATCCTGCTGGTGGGCTTTGCCAATGCGGGCCTGCTGAGCGACGATCTGGCCTTCATCTGACCGAAGGGGCAGGGCCTCGGGTTCCGGGGCCTTGCCCTAAAGCCGGCGCCGCGCGCGCAGGGCGGCGCCGATCGTGCCATCGTCGAGATAGTCGAGTTCCCCGCCGATGGGCACTCCCTGGGCCAGCGTACTGACCGCGGCGCCGCTGCCTTCAAGCGCGTCGGCGATGTAATGGGCGGTGGTCTGGCCGTCCACCGTGGCGTTGAGCGCGAGGATGACTTCGGTGATGCCGTCGTCGCGCACCCGTTCGACCAGGGCGGGGATGCGGAGTTCGTCGGGCCCGAGTCCATCGAGCGCCGACAAGGTGCCGCCAAGGACGTGGTAGCGGCCCTTGAACAGCGCCCCGCGTTCCATGGCCCAGAGATCGGCCACGTCTTCCACCACGCAGATTTCGCCCGTGGCGCGGCGCGGGTCGGCGCAGATCGGGCAGAGGTCGGCGGTGGAGATGTTGCCGCAGACCCGGCAGTCGCGCGCGGAACTGGCCACCTGCGACATGGCCTGGGCGAGCGGCGCCATCAGGGTGGCGCGCTTCTTCAGGAGCGCGAGCACGGCACGCCGGGCCGAACGCGGCCCAAGGCCCGGCAGGCGAGCGAGAAGGTCGATCAGCGTCTCGATCTCGCGCGGGGTGTCGGTCATGGCGCGGGTCCGGGGCGCAGGGACAGGCGGGCTGCCGCCCCCCTCCCCATCCCTCCCCACGAGGGGGAGGGAGGCGCCCAGCGGTCGGCACGCGGCGCGGGCGCCGGGCGGGCCAGTCCTGAGGCGAGGCCGGCCGCGGCCATCAGAAGGGAAGCTTGACGTCGGGCGGCAGGCCGAGGCTTTCGGTCAGGCGCTTGAGTTCCTGCTGGCTGCGGGCCTGACCCTTGGATTGCGCATCGCGGGTGGCGGCGATGATCAGGTCCTCGACCACTTCCTTTTCGGAAGGGACCAGGATCGAGGGGTCGATGTCGAGCCCCGTGAGTTCGCCGCGCGCGGTGACGCGCGCCTTGACCAGGCCGCCGCCGGATTCGCCGATGACCACGGTGCGGGCCATCTCTTCCTGCAGCTCGGCCATCTTGGCCTGCATTTCCTGCGCGGCCTTCATCATCTTGGCCATGTCGCCCAGGCCACCGAGGCCGCCCATTCCCTTCAGCATCTGTCGTTCCTTCTGCTCATTCCTCGAACGGATCCCATTCGTCCTCGACCTCGGGCAATGCCTCGGCTGCGGCTTCGGCGGCCTGCGCCTCTGGCGTGCGGATCGCGGCGATGCGGGCACCGGGGAAGGCGGCCAGCGCCGCCTGAACCAGCGGATGCTGCATCGCCTCGGCCTGCGCTGCGGATTCCTCGGCCTCGCGCTGTTCGCGCAGGGTGGACGCGCCACCGGTGGCGACGACCGAGACGCCCCACCGCGCGCCGGTCCAGACCTGGAGGCGCTGCTGCAGGCGTTGGGCGAGGTCGGGTGCGGCATTGGGGGCGGGTTCGAACTCGATCCGGCCAGGGGCATAGCGGGCGAGGCGGAGGCCGTCCTCGACATCGGTGAGAAGCTTCACGTCGCGCTTTTCGCGGATGAGTTCCACCACATCGTCGAAGCGGCCGTAGAGCGCCAGCCCGCCTTCGGCCATGACAGCCGGGGCGGCGGCGGCCATGGGGCCGCGGGCGTGCGACATGGGCGCCATGCGCATCGGCGAGTGGACGGTGCCCGAGGAGCCGCCGGCGGGAGCGCCGCCGGGCATGGGCGGGCGGGGTTCGGAGGTCAGCTTGCGGATCAGGGCTTCCGGGTCGGGCAGGTCGGCCACATGGGTCATGCGGATGACGGCCATTTCGGCGGCCATCATGGCATTGGGGGCGAGCGGCACCTCTTCCAGCGCCTTGATCAGCATCTGCCAGAGCCGCGACAGCACGCGCATCGGCAGGCGGCCGGCCATTTCCAGCCCGCGGGCGCGTTCGTCGGGAGGGGTGGTCGGGTCGTCGGCGGTGGCGGGCGAGACTTTCAGGACCGACAGCCAATGCGCGATCTCGGCCAGGTCGCGCAGGACGGCGACCGGATCGGCGCCGTCGGAATACTGGGCAGAGAGTTCGGACAGGGCGCCAGGAGCGTCGCCTTTCAGGATCATCTCGAACAGGTCCAGCACGCGGCCGCGGTCGGCGAGGCCCAGCATGGCGCGGACCTGTTCGGCGGTGGTCTCGCCCGCGCCGTGGGCGATGGCCTGATCCAGAAGCGAGGTCGCGTCGCGGGCGGAGCCCTCGGCGGCGCGGGTGATGAGCGCCAGCGCCTCGTCGGTGATGGAGGCGTTCTCGGCGGTGGCGATGCGGCGCAGGAGGGCGAGCATCGCCTCGGGCTCGATCCGGCGCAGGTCGAAGCGTTGGCAGCGCGACAGGACGGTGACGGGGATCTTGCGGATTTCGGTGGTCGCGAAGATGAACTTCACATGCGCGGGCGGCTCTTCCAGCGTCTTCAACAGCGCGTTGAAGGCGCTGGTCGAGAGCATGTGCACTTCGTCGATGATGTAGATCTTGTAGCGGGCGGATGCGGCCCGGTAGTGGACGCTTTCGATGATCTCGCGGATGTCACCCACGCCGGTGCGGCTAGCGGCGTCCATCTCCATCACGTCGACATGGCGGCCTTCCGCGATGGCGCGGCAGGGGTCGCATTTGCCGCAGGGGTCGGTTGTCGGCCCGCCGGTGCCATCGGGGCCGATGCAGTTGAGCCCCTTGGCGATGATGCGGGCCGTGGTGGTTTTGCCCGTACCGCGGATGCCGGTCATGATGAAGGCATGCGCGATGCGGTCGGCTGCGAAGGCGTTCTTCAGCGTGCGCACCATCGCCTCTTGCCCGACGAGGTCGGCGAAGGTCTCCGGGCGGTACTTGCGGGCAAGGACGCGGTAGGTGGGGGCTTCGGTCATGGCTCCTCGGGCGGCTGCGGGCAGTCTAGACGGGCGGGGCGGGGACGGCAACCGGCGCGGTCCCTTGTTTGGGGAAGCCCCCCTCCCCGGCCCTCCCCACGAGGGGGAGGGAGGGGCCACGTCCTGACCGGCGCGCAGGGGCCGGCTTTCGGGCGGCTCCCCTCCCCCTTGTGGGGAGGGGCTGGGGGAGGGGGGCCGAGGGCGCCGCTACCAGCGGTTGCGTTCCTCCTTCTGGCGCCCGATGTCGCGTGTCTTTCGGCCGAAGGCGCGGGATCGCGCCCGTGCTTCGGCCAGCGACATGGCGTTGAAGCGGTCCTCGCGCTTCAGCTTGCGCCAGCGGTTCAGGCGGGCGGGGTCGAGTGTGCCGTCTTCCACCGCGCGGGCGACGGCGCAGCCGGGCTCGCCTTCGTGGGCGCAATCGGAGAAGCGGCAATCCGCCGCCAGCGCCTCGATGTCGTCGAAGGTGGCGGCGATGCCTTCGGCGGCGTCGGCCAGTTGCAGCTCACGCATTCCGGGCGTGTCGATCAGCCAGCCGCCGCCGAGGGTGGGAACAAGCTGGCGCGACGTGGTGGTGTGGCGGCCCTTGTCCTTAAGCTCGGACGTGCCGGCGGTGGCGAGGGCCTGTCCCGTCAGCGTGGCGGCCAACGTGGATTTGCCCACGCCGGAGGAGCCGACGAGGCCAAGCGTGTGGCCGCGCCCGCACCAGTCGGCAAGCCTTGCGACTGAAGCCGGGTCGCGGGCATCGACCGCCAGCACCGGCGCATCGCGGGCGGCGCGCACGGCTTCGTCCAGCCAGGGGGCCGGATCGGCGAGATCGGCCTTGGTCAGCACCACCACGGGCGAGATGCCCGCGGACCGGGCCAGTGCCAGGTAACGCTCCAGCCGCGCCGTGGAGTATTCGGCGTTGCAGGAGCTGACGATGGCCAGCCCGTCCAGATTGGCGGCGATCAGCTGGCGCGTGGCATCCGAGCCGGGGGCGCGGCGGTGCAGGTCGCTGTGCCGGTCAAGCAGCCGGGCGACGCGCGGCACTTCGGCTTCGGCCAGCACCCAGTCGCCCACCGCGAGATCGGCGGTGGAAAGCGACGCGGGCAGGACCAGCCCCAGGGGGCCGGTTTCGGTGAGCGTCTCGATGCGGTCACGGTGAACCGCCGCGACGCGGGCGGGGCGAAGATGCCCGATCTCGGACGGATCGAGCTGTGACAGGAAATGAGCCGACCATCCGAGGCCGGCGAGGGTAAGAGTCATCGGGGTTTGAACCTCGCGAAAACCGGAAATCGGGCCTGACCCAAGGGTCGGCCGGCGAATGTCGGTCGGGCGAGGCGGTCAGCCTTCCGGCGTCAGACAGCGCTCGCCCGGAGGAATGCAATCTCTGCCATGCTGTCCTCCTTCGCGTTGGGTCCGGGTGCCGGACTTGCCCCGCAAGGATAGGCCCGCGGGGGCCGCCGCGCAAGGCTCACTCGCGGGCGAGCGCCACCACCGGGTCGAGCCGCGAGGCAGAGCGGGCCGGCAGGTAGCCGAACACCACGCCGATGCCCGACGAGGCGAGGAAGGCGAGCGCCGCCACGACGGGCGAGAAGGTGAAGGGCAGGCGCGGGAAGAAGGCGGTGGCCACCTCGGCCGCGATCATGGCGAGGCCCACGCCCAGGATGCCGCCGATCAGGCAGACGAGGATCGCCTCGATCAGGAACTGCGCCACGATGTCGGACCGCCGCGCGCCCACCGCCATGCGCACCCCGATCTCGCGCGTGCGTTCGGTGACCGAGACCAGCATGATGTTCATCACGCCGATGCCGCCCACGACCAGCGAGATCACCGCGATGGCGGCGACCAGCAGGGTCAGCGTCTGCGTGGTGCTCTGAATCGTGCCGCGGATGGTGTCGGAGTTCGTCAGGAAGAAATCGCGCTTGCCGTGGCGGGCCAGCATGAAATCTGTGATGAGCCCTTCGGCGGTGGACATCTTGTATTCGTCGGCGATGCGGACAGAGATGCTGTCCAGCCGTTCCTTGCCGGTGAAGCGGGCGCCCACCGTGCTGTAAGGTGTGTAGATGCGCAGCGTCGAAGGGCCGAAGCTGGCGCCGGCCGAGCGCACGACGCCGATGATCTTCAGCGGCACGCCGCCGGCAAGCACGGTGCGGCCGACCGGGTCACTTCCATCGGGGAAGAGCGTCTGAGCGGTGTCGGCGGCCAGCACGGCCACCTGCGCGCGGCTGTCCACCGCGTCCTGGCCGAAGGTGCTGCCTGCGGTGACTGTGAAGGCGCCCACGTTGAAGTAGCCCGCGCCGACGCCGCGCACCTGCGCCGAGGTCGAGATGTTGCCGCGAACCACCGTGACATTGGTGGCGGCCTCGGGCGAGACCGAGACAGCCCAGGGCTGGCCCGCCAGCGCCGTGGCATCGGCGGGCACCAGCGTTTCGATCGCATTGGCGCGGCGGTCGCCGAAGCCCGAGCCGGGGCGGATATCGATGGTCGAGGTGCCGATGGCCGAGATGTCGGCCAGAACCTTCTGCTGGCTGCCGGTGCCAAGCGCCACCACGGCCACCACCGAGGCGATGCCGATGATGATGCCCAACATCGTCAGGAAGGTGCGCAGCCGGTGCGCGCCCATGGCCTTGAGTGCCATCGACAGCGCCTCGCGCAGGCGGTCGATCAGGGCGAAGGGGCCGCCGCGCGGTTCTGCCGGGCGGTCCAGCCGGGCCTTGGCCGGGGTTTCGGCATTGCGCCGGTCGGCCACAATGCGGCCATCGCGGATTTCCACCACGCGGTCGGCCGAGGCGGCGATGGCCGGGTCATGCGTGACCAAGATGATGGTATGGCCCTGGCGGTTCAGGTCGCGCAGCAGGGCCATCAGGTCGGCGCCGGATTTGGAATCCAGCGCGCCGGTGGGTTCGTCGGCCAGGATCACCTCGCCGCCGTTCATCAGCGCCCGCGCGACCGAGACGCGCTGCTGCTGGCCGCCCGAGAGTTCCGAGGGCCGGTGGTCGGACCGTTCGGCCAGGCCGAGCCTTGCCAGCAGGTCCCGTGCGCGGTGCCGCCGTTCGCTGCGCGCCGCTCCTGCGTAGACGGCGGGGATTTCCACGTTCCCGGTGGCGTCCAGGTCGGGCAGCAGCTGATACCGCTGGAAGATGAAGCCGAAATGCGCGCGGCGAAGGCGAGCGCGGGCGTTTTCGTCCATCGCGCCGACGTCCTGGCCGGCAAAGCGGAACGAGCCCGAGGTCGGCCGGTCCAGGCAGCCGATCACGTTCATCAGCGTGGACTTGCCCGAACCGGAGGCGCCGACGATGGCCACCATCTCGCCGGGGAAGATGTCCAGATCGACATCGGCCAGCACCGTCGTGGTCTGGTCGCCCGCCACGAAGCTGCGGGTGATGCCGCGCAGCGAGATCAGCGGCTCGGCCATCGTCAGAACCCCGGCAGCCCCGGCGGGCGCCGCATCTGCGCCACCGCCGATTGGCCCGAGGTGCGGTCGGAGACCACGAGGTCGCCCTCGTTCAGGCCCGAGGTGATCTCGGTGCGCAGGTCGTCGGCGATGCCTGCAGTGACCTTGCGCGTCTCGCGAGTCTGGCTGGCGGGGTTCCAGACCTCGACCTCATAGCTGCCATCCTCGCCCGGGTTGCCCAGCACCGAGGTCAGCACGCGCAAGACGTCGTCGGCGCGGGTGATCGAGATGGTCACCTCGGCCGTCATGCCGATGCGCATCAGCCCCTCGGGATTGTCTGCCTCGAAGCGGGCGCGGTAGTAGATCGCCTTGTCGTTGTCGATTTCGTCGCTGTCGGCGATGGAGGCCGGGGCTGGTTCTATGGAGTCCACGGTCGCCTGAAGCGGGTGTTCCGGCGCGCCCAGAAGGGTGAAGCGGGCGGCCTGGCCGGGGGCGACGCGGACCACATCGGCTTCGCTGACATCGGCCTTGATGACCACCCGGTCCAGCGCCGCGATCTTCACGATCACGGGCGCCTGCTGCGAGGAAACGACGGTCTGGCCTTCGTTGGTGACGACGGCCACGACCGTTCCGGTGGCGGGCGAGGTGATGCGGGTGCGGTCCAGGTCAAGCTGGGCTGCGGCCAGCTCGACCTCGGCCATGCGGCGGGCGGCCTGAAGCGCGGCGACCTCGGCCTTGGCCAGCTTTACGGTAGCCCGGGCGGCATCCAGTTCCTCGGTTGTGGCAAAGGATTTTTCGGCCAGCCGTTCCTTGCGGGTGAGGGAGATTTCGGCCTCGTCCAGCGAGGCCTGCTTGGCCGCAATCTGGGCATCCACCTGGGCGAGCGCCGCCTCGGCGCGGGCGACGGCGTTTTCCTGATCCAGCGAGTCGATCTGGGCGATCAGATCGCCGGTCTTGACCTTGTCACCGACCGCGACGGTCAATTCCTCGATCCGGCCCGACACCTGCGCGCCGACAGAGACGAGTTTCATCGCCTCGACCGCGCCGGTGGCCAGCACCGTCTGTTCGACCGTTCCACGGTCGACTGCCACGGTCGGCGGGGCGGTGACCTTTGTTTCCTCGGCCTGGGTATAGTACCAGCCGCCGCCTGCCAGGGCGGCGACAAGGACCGGGATCACCAGATATCTGCGCTTCATCGACCCCTCGTCCGTTCGGTCCTGCACCGGTTGAACGCCGGACACGCGCCGTTCCGTCGCCAATCTGGTCCTGTCTGGCGCGATGAAAAGCAAGACCAGGCAGTATGGCCGGTCACCTTTTTGCGAGTTCGGGACCTAGGCCCCGTTGATGGGGGAGGGTGAGAGGCTGGACAACGACCCAAGCGGGGCTCGTTACGGCTGCTTCCTTCCGGACCTGACCGGGTTGGCGAGGTGCCTGCCCGCGCCAACCTCTCATGGCGGCATATAGCGCCGCTCCCCGCGCCTTGCAAGGCTTGGCGGCAGGGGGCTATGCTTGCGGGGCTCATGCCCACCTTGCCCGGTTCCCCCCCCGTCGAGATCGTGCTGCGCCGCTCGGCGCGGGCGCGGCGATTCACGCTTAGGGTTTCCCGGATGGACGGACGGGTGACGCTGTCGATCCCGGTCCGGGCGCGCGAGGCCGAGGCCATGGCCTTCCTGCGCGCCCAGGAGGACTGGCTGCGGCGCATGCTGGCCGAGATGCCGGCGGGCGGGCAGGTGGTGGCGCCGGGGGCGCGGCTGCCGGTGGAGGGGGTGGAGTTGGAGCTTGTGCCCGCGGCGGGCCGGCAGATCCGGGTGGAGGGCGGGGCCCTTCTGGTGCCGGGCGATCCGGCGCAGATGCCGGTGCGGGTGCAGGCCTGGCTGAAGGCCAGGGCGCGCGACCGGCTGGTCGCGGCGACCGACGCACATGCCGCCGCGCTTGGGCGCCGGGTCAGCCGGGTGACGCTGAGGGACACGCGGTCGCGGTGGGGGTCCTGCGCGGCCTCGGGGGCGATCATGTATTCGTGGCGGCTGATCATGGCGCCGCCAGCGGTGCTGGACTATGTGGCCGCGCATGAGGTGGCGCATCTGGTGGAGATGAACCACTCCGATGCCTTCTGGGCCGTGGTGAGCCGGCTGTGTCCCGACTGGCGGGTCCACCGGGGCTGGTTGCGGAGTGAGGGGCAGGCGTTGCAGGGCTGGCGGTTCGGGGAATGAGGCCATGACCGGCACGACGCGCCCCGCCGACCTGACCGCCGCCGCCCATGAACGGGTCTACCGGGTGCTGCGCCAGCAGGTGATGCACGGGGAGCTGGCGCCGGGGCACCACCTGACGCTGCGGGGGATCGGGGCGAGCTTTGGCGTGTCGATGACCCCCGCGCGCGAGGCGGTGCGGCGGCTGGTGGCGGAGGGGGCGCTGACGCTGTCCTCTTCGGGCCGCATCTCCACGCCGGAGCTTTCGCCTGAAAGGATCGAGGAACTGGCGGCGATCCGGGCGCTGCTGGAGCCCGAGATGGCCGCCCGCGCCCTCCCGCGCGCCCACTTTGCCCTGATCGACCGGCTGGCCGCGATCAATGCCGCCAATGCCGAGGCGGTGCTGAAGCAGGATGCGGTGGCCTATGT
This sequence comes from Neotabrizicola shimadae, assembly GCF_019623905.1. Lineage (NCBI taxonomy): Bacteria > Pseudomonadati > Pseudomonadota > Alphaproteobacteria > Rhodobacterales > Paracoccaceae > Neotabrizicola > Neotabrizicola shimadae. The sequence continues at coordinate 4,103,548 of NZ_CP069370.1, forward strand.
CCGGACCAACCTGGAGTTCCACCGGACCCTGTACCTGCGGGCCCAGACCCCGGCGATGCTGGCCCTTTGCGAGACGGTCTGGCTTCAGCTGGGGCCGACCATGCGGTCGCTGTACCAGAGGCTGCGGCGGAGGGAGCCGCCCCACCACCACCGGATCATCCTGGCCGCGCTTCGGGCCGGGGACGAGCCGGGGCTGCGGCTGGCGGTCCGGACCGATGTGACCCAGGGGCTGAAGCACCTGGCGGGCTGAGGCGTCCGAGCTCGGACGCTGAGGCGGATACAGCAATATCAGTTGGTTACGGTCGCGAATTAACTTGGACTTAAGGAATCCGTCCAGGTCTGCCCTTGAACGGCGGGCGGAGTTTGCACGGATCGGAGGCGGCCAGCGCGGGCTGCGCGCCGACTTGTCCCGGGTGCAACTGGCCGGAGCGCCTGTCGTGCGCTATCGTCCCGGAAGCGCGTACGATCCTGCCGGGGAGCGGCGATACGCGAAGGGGAGGCTGGACGAATGACGACGCAGAAGCCCGGCACATCTGCCCTGGATAGCCGCGTCGCAGGGCTCGTCGAGGGGTTCGGGCGGGACTATCCGACCTATCAATACGCGTTCGTGAACTTCCTGGTCGATCACCTGTCCGACCTGAGCCGCAGCTATGGCGGGGATTTCCAGCAGATCCTCATCCTGGCGATCATCGGGCAAAGGCGGATGAACCTTCGGCGCCGCGTCGATATGGCCGACCTGCCGGGACCGGAGGCGATGGCGATCTCGGCCTCGCGACTGGCGGACGTGACGGGAATCCCGCGAGAGACCGTGCGGCGCAAGCTCGAGTCGCTGCGGCAAAAGGGCTGGGTGGTGCAGGGGCCAGACGGGGGCTGGTCGCTTGCCGAGGACCCGGATGGCCGGGACCTTCCCGTGCGCCGGGATCACGCCGAATTCGACCAGCGCGCCCGCCTGCGCATCGCCCGTCTTGTCGCGATGCTGGAGACCTTCGGGCGCGCGCCGGAGGACTGAACCCAACCCGCGCCCGGAGACTGCCCATTTCGGGCAGGTGGTTTCTTGCCGCGTCCCGCACCTGCCGTAGCTACTGGCGCAGTTCAGGATGCGAGGGAGACGCGCGGTGTTCGATCCAAGGAATTTCAGACTGGACGGCCAGGTGGCATTGGTCACCGGCGCGGGCGCGGGCATCGGTCGCGGCATCGCCGAGATGTTCGCGGGGGCCGGGGCGGCGGTGGTGGTCAGCGACCTGAAGCAGGAGGCGGCCGATGCGGTGGCGAAGGACATCATGGCTTCGGGCGGCAAGGCGACCGGCATTGCCTGCAATGTGACGAAGGAGGCCGATCTGTCGGCCGCCGTCGACGCGGCGGTTTCCACCTTCGGCAGACTGACCATCCTGGTGAACAATGCCGGCGGCGGCGGGCCGAAGCCCTTTGACATGCCGATGGACGATTTCCGCTGGGCCTATGAGCTGAACGTTTTTTCGGTGTTCCGGCTGTGCCAACTGGCTGCGCCGCACATGGAGAAGGCGGGCGGCGGGGCGATTCTGAACATCACCTCGATGTCGGGTGACAACAAGAACCAGCGCATGGCCTCCTATGGCTCGTCGAAGGCGGCGGAAAGTCATCTGACGCGCAACATCGCCTTCGACCTGGGTCCGAAGAACATCCGTGTGAACGCCATTGCGCCCGGTGCCACCCGCACGGCGGCGCTGGCCAGCGTTCTGACGCCCGAGATCGAGGCGGTGATGCTGAAACACACGCCGCTGAAACGGCTGGGAGAGCCGGCCGACATGGCCCATGCCGCGCTGTTCCTGTGTTCGCCGGCGGCGTCCTGGGTCAGCGGGCAGGTTCTGACCGTTTCTGGCGGCGGGTTGCAGGAACTGGACTGAGCCGTCACCGGGCACCCGATCAATCGCTTTTCAGGGAGACAAGGCATGAGCTTTGACGCATTCGCGGAATTCCGCATGGACGGGCACAAGGTGCTGATCACCGGCGGCGCGCAGAACATCGGCGCGGGCATCGCCAAAACGCTGTCGGGCGCGGGGGCGAAGGTGATGATCGCCGACCTGAACGGGGAGAAGGCCGCAGAGACGGCGGCCGCCATCGCCGCCGAGACCGGCAACGACTGCCGCGGCATGGCCTGCGACGTGACCGACCTTGCCGCCATCGAGGCGACGGTGGCTGCGACCGCGGCGGCCTTTGGCGGGATTTCCACGCTGGTCAACAACGTGGGCTGGGGCGGGCGGCAGCCCGACCCCGCGGCGATCCCGGAGGAGGAATTCGTCCGGTCCTACAAGCTTAACACGATCAGCGCCTACCGCATGAGCATGGCTTGCCTGCCGTATCTTGAAAAGGCGAAGAACGGGTCGATCACCAATTCCGGCTCGTTCTCTTCGGCCGTGCCGGCCTATGACATCCTGCCCTATGCCACGGCCAAGGCCGCGCTGAACCAGATGATGGTGTCGCTGGCGCATTTGCTGAACAAGCGGGTGCGGGTGAATTCGGTGCTGATCGGCACGGTGATCACCGAGGGCTATGCCAGCGCCGGGATCACGCCGGAGATGCAGGAGCGCATGATGCATCCCGACAACCTGACCGGTCGTCCGGGCCGGCCGCAGGACATTGCCAATGCGATGCTCTGGCTCTGCTCGCCCGCGGCGGCATGGGTCAGCGGCCAGACCATCAACATCCACGGCGGCGGCGGCGTGACGCGGTTGTTCGGGGAATGAAGTCGGACGGATTGAGGCCTGGGGCGGGTGGCCCGCCCCGGAGACCGGGTGGAAGGAGAGGCCAGGTGAGCCGGGCATTGCAGGTGGTCGGGGCGGTTGTGCTGGCGCTGGCCCTGCCCGCCGGCCTGAAGGCCGAGGGCGTGCCGGTGACCAGCGATCAGGTCATGATGCTGTACTTCACCGACAGCGGCCGGTCCTTCGGCTATCAGGTCATGATGGCGCGCATCAATATCGACACGGTGAAGGCCGACCTTGAGCGCGACGCGGCGATCCTGAAGCGGAACGAGGAGCTGTTTGCCCGCAGCGCGATCTCGCAACTCGACCTTGAGATTTCGCAACTGAAGGATGCCTGGAACCGCAAGCAGCTGATCGTGGCCCAGAAAAACCTTGTCTATCTGAGCGCGGAGTACGAGGCGATGAGCCGGATGGCCGAGCATTTCGCCGGGGGGACGGTCATGGTTGAGGACCTGTATGCCGTGTTCCGCCGCGGATGGGAGGCCGGCTGCGACAAGGGGCCGGACGAGGTGGTGGCGCATCAGGCCTGGGCGGCCTTTGCCGAGAAGTCGCTGGAGCGGGCGCGGCAGCTGAATGCGCGCGGCGGCGTGCCCGACAGCGAGGTTCTGGAGCGGGAGGCGCAACTGGCCATGGCCCGGTCGAACTTTCAGAACCGGCAGGCGGGGCTGGATCGCTGCAAGGCGGTGCTTTTCCCGAGCCTTGAACAGGTCATGGCCGCGCCGCGCTGAGGCGGAGACGGGGCCGCTGAAGGAGGTTGCGATGAACCCGAGTGCCGTCACCGGCCCGGCCCGGCCCGAGATCGTGAAGGGGGCCGTGCTGTCGGGCGTGATCAACGCCGTGGTCAACGGGGCCATCCAGGCCTGGCTGCTGCGCGGCAGTGAGGTGATCCCGCTGTCGGTGGACGGCATCAGCGCAGGCACCCATACGGTGCTGGGGTCGGCTGTGCCGCTGGCGGTATCGCTGGCGATGATCCTGACAGCGGTGGCGCATCTTACGGTGAAGGGGCCGAAGAAGCCGTTCTTTCCGACGACGCTGTGGCTGGTGGTGAAGCACGGCCTCTTTGCCTTTGGCGCGCTGGTGGCCGGTGCTGTGGTCTGGCAGCGGCTGTTCGGCACGGTCGAGGTCGGGCTGGTGACCGCCGTGATCCTGCTGGGCGTGATCGCGGGGGGCGTCTCTGCCATGGTGAACTATATGACGATCTCGGAGATCGTGGAGTAGCGGGCGGCGCCCCCCCCCGGAGGAGGGGCCGGGCGCGGCAATCAGGCGTGGATGGCGCCGTCGCCGCAGGCGAGCGCGGCTTCGCGGACGGCTTCCGAGAAGGTCGGGTGGGCGTGGCAGGTGAGCGCCACGTCCTGGGCCGAGGCGCCGAATTCCATTGCCACGCAGATTTCGTGGATCAGGTCGCCCGCTGCCGGGCCGATGATGTGGCAGCCGAGGATGCGGTCGGTGGCCTTGTCGGCGAGGATCTTCACGAAGCCGTCGCCCTGGAACACCGCCTTGGCACGGGCGTTGCCCATGAAGGGGAACTTGCCGACCTTGTAGGCGCGGCCTTCCTCTTTCAGCTGTTCTTCGGTCTTGCCGACCGAGGCGACTTCGGGCGTGGTGTAGATCACGCCGGGGATGACGCCGTAGTTCACATGGCCATGCTTGCCGGCGATGATCTCGGCCACGGCCATGCCCTCGTCTTCGGCCTTGTGGGCCAGCATCGGGCCGGGGATGGCATCGCCGATGGCATAGAGGCCGGGGATGTTGGTGCGGAAGTGGTCGTCGGTCTTGACCTGGCCGCGGGGCAGCATCTCGACGCCCAGGGCTTCGAGGCCGAGCCCGGCGGTATAGGGGCGGCGGCCTGTGGCGACGAGGACGGTATCGACGGTGAGGTCATGCGCCGAATCGTCCTTGCGCAGCTTGTAGGAGACCTTGGCGCCCTTGGCGCCGGTTTCCACGCCCTGCACCGCGGCGCCGAGCACGAATTTCAGGCCCTGGCGGGCGAGGATCTTCTGCAGCGACTTTGCCACCTCGGCATCCATGCCGGGGGTGATGGCGTCGAGGTATTCGATGACGGTGACATCGGTGCCGAGCCGGGCATAGACCGAGCCCATTTCCAGGCCGATGACGCCGGCGCCGATGACCACCATGGATTTCGGGATCGCGCCCAAGGTCAGCGCGCCGGTGGAGGTGACCACGGTCTTTTCATCCACCGTGACGCCGGGGAGCGAGGCGGATTCGGAGCCGGTGGCGATGACGATGGCCTTCGCCTCGTGCAACTCGTCGCCCACCTTGACCTGGCCGGGGGCGGGGATGGTGCCCCAGCCCTTGAGCCAGGTGACCTTGTTCTTCTTGAACAGGAATTCGATGCCCTTGGTGTTCTGGCCGACGACATCGTCCTTGTAGCCGAGCATGGCGGACCAATCGACCGTGGGCGCGGCGCCGGTGAGGCCCATTTTGGCGAAGTTGTGCTGCGCCTCGTGCAAGGAATCGGTGGCGTGCAAGAGCGCCTTGGACGGGATGCAGCCCACGTTCAAGCAGGTGCCGCCAAGCGTGTCGCGGCCTTCGACGCAGGCGGTCTTGAGGCCGAGCTGGGCGCAGCGGATGGCCGAGACATAGCCGCCGGGGCCGCCGCCGATGATGATCACGTCGAATGTTGCCATGGTTGTCTCCTTGGGTCGGCGGGCGAGCCGGGGGTTTTCCACCCCCGGACCCCCGGAGGATATTTGGGAACGGAAGAAGTCAGAGCAATGCGGCTCCGACGAGGGTGAGGGTGGCGACGAGGCCGAGGCCCCAGATGATGGAACGGGCGGGCACCCAGCCATAGGCATAGGCGGGGATGTAGAGGAGGCGGAGCGCCACATAGGCCCAGGCGGCGACGGCGGTGAGCGGCGAGGCTGTTCCGGTGAGGGCCACGAGGGCGACGGCCGGGGTGAACAGGGTGAGCCCCTCGAAGCCGTTGGCGGTGGCGCGCTGCAGCCTGCCGGTGCGGACGGAGAGCGGCGGGATGCCCTTGTCGCGCGGGGAGAGGGTCACGCGGGTGCCAAGCTCGATGTTGGCCGCGACGGCGAAGATCGAGAGCGTAGCGACCTGCACGAGGATCGCGACGGCGAGGGCGGCGAGTTCGGCTGTCATCTACAGCACTCCGATCAGGAGAAGCGCGGCGGTGGCGAGGAAGCCCGCGAACCAGATGAAGCTGCGCCACGGCACCCAGCCGAGCGCATAGGCCGGAACATAGAGCGCGCGGGCGGCGACGAAGGCCCAGGCGAGGGCGGCGGTCAGGAGCGAGGTCTTGCCGGCCAGGACTACGACAAGGACGGCGATGATGAAGGGGCCGATGTTTTCGGTGAAATTGGCGGTGGCGCGGCGGAGGCGTTGGGTGCGGGGGGAGAGGCGGTCCTCGATCCCCTCGCGCGTGCCGGTGTTGCCATCGTGGCCCACGTCGCGTTCGAGCGCGCGCTGTGCGGCGAAGATCGTGACGAAATGCACCACGGCGGCGGCGGTGAGGGCGGCGAGTTCGGGGGTAAGTCCGGCGTCAGTCATGTAGGGCCTCGCAGGGGGTGCCCTGGTGGAACCGGAGCTGCCAGCGGCCCGAGCTGATATCCCACAGCGAGGCGCGGTTGGCCCATTCGGGCGGGTCGCAGCGGAGTTCGGAGATGTAGGTCACGAGAGCGAGCCTGTCCGAGAGGGGGGTGACGGTGAGGCGGTGGAGCGTGGCGGGGATGTCGCTTGCCTGCGCCTTGTCGAAGATCAGCTCGGCGCGGGTGTAGCGGCGGCCGGAGCGGCCGAATTCGAAGAAATCGGGCGCAAAGGTCGCCTCCATCAGCGCGCGGTCGAAGCGGGTTTCCCGGCGCCAGAGGGTCTGTTCGAGGGCGGGGAGGGTCTGCATGGCGGGCCTTGCGGGGTAGGATGGGCAATATTGCCCATCCTACGGGTGCGGGATCACAGATCCATCAGCAGGCGGCGCGGATCTTCCAGCGCCTCTTTCACGCGCACGAGGAAGGTCACGGCGCCCTTGCCGTCGACGATGCGGTGATCGTAGCTGAGCGCGAGATACATCATCGGGCGGATGACGATCTGGCCGTTCACCGCCACCGGGCGGTCCTGGATCTTGTGCATGCCCAGGATGCCGGATTGCGGCGGGTTCAGGATCGGCGAGGACATGAGCGAGCCGTAGACGCCGCCGTTCGAGATGGTGAAGGAGCCGCCTTGCAGTTCGGCCATGGTGAGCTTGCCGTCGCGGGCACGGATGCCCAGTTCGGCGATCTTCTTCTCGATGGCGGCGAAGGACATCTGGTCGGCGTCGCGGACGACCGGCACGACGAGGCCGGTCGGCGTGCCGACGGCGACGCCCATGTGGACATAGTTCTTGTAGACCACGTCCTGGCCGTCGATTTCGGCGTTGACCTCGGGGACTTCCTTCAGCGCGTGGCAGCAGGCCTTCACGAAGAAGGACATGAAGCCGAGCTTGACGCCGTGCTTCTTTTCGAACTGGTCCTTGTATTCGTTGCGCAGGGACATGATGCCGGACATGTCCACCTCGTTATAGGTGGTCAGCATCGCGGCGGTGTTCTGCGCGTCCTTCAGGCGCTTGGCGATGGTGGCGCGCAGGCGGGTCATCTTCACCCGCTCTTCGCGCGCGGCATCGTCGGCCGGGACAGGCGCGCGCGGCATGGCGGCGGGGGCCGGGGTCGCGGCGGCGGCGGCCTGCACGGCCGCGGCGGCGCGGGCCACGTCTTCCTTCATGATGCGGCCGTCGCGGCCGGTGCCCTGCACCTGGTCGGCCGCGAGGCCGGCTTCGGCCATCGCCTTCTTGGCGGCGGGGGCGTCTTCGACATCCTTCGCGGCGGGTGGGGCCGTAGCAGGGGCCGGGGCCGGGGCGGCGGCGGGCTTTGCGGCGGCGCCGGCGCCTTCGGCGATGGTCGCCAGCAGGCCCGCGGCGGTGACGGTGGTGCCTTCGGGTGCGACGATCTCGCCCAGGATGCCGGCGGCGGGCGAGGGCACGTCGAGGCTGACCTTGTCGGTTTCCAGCTCGCACAGGATCTCGTCCACGGCGACGGCATCACCGGGCTTCTTGAACCAGGTGGCGACCGTCGCTTCGGTGACGCTTTCGCCCAGGGCGGGGACTCGGACTTCGATGCTCATCATCACTTTCCTTCGATCGTCAGGGCGTCGTTCACGAGCGCCTCTTGCTGTGCCTTGTGCTTGCTGGCGAGACCCGTGGCGGGCGAGGCCGAGGCGGCGCGGCCGGCATAGCGGGCGCGCTTGGGCTTGCCGGCGGTCTTGGTCAGCAGCACTTCGAGTTCGGGTTCGATGAAGGACCAGGCGCCCTGGTTCTTCGGTTCTTCCTGGCACCAGACCACCTGCGCCTGCGGGAAGCGCGACAGTTCCTGTGTGAGCGAGACGGTGGGCACCGGATAGAGCTGTTCCAGGCGCAGAAGGTAGACGTCCGACAGGCCGCGGGCATCGCGCTCGGCGAGCAGGTCGTAGTAGACCTTGCCCGAGCAGATCACCACTTGCCGGATTTCGGCATCGGGCTTCAGCACCTGCGAGGAATGGCCCTTCTGCGCATCGTCCCACAGGACACGGTGGAAGGTCGATCCGTCGAGGAAGTCGCCCGCATCCGAGACGCACATCGGGTGACGCAGCAGCGATTTCGGCGTCATCAGGATCAGCGGCTTGCGGTAGTCGCGGTGCAGCTGGCGGCGCAGGACGTGGAAGTAGTTGGCCGGCGTCGAGCAGTTGGCGACGATCCAGTTTTCCTCTGCCGAAAGCTGGAGGAAGCGTTCCAGGCGCGCGGAGGAATGTTCCGGTCCCTGGCCTTCGAACCCGTGCGGCAGAAGGACCACGAGGCCCGACATGCGCAACCACTTGGATTCGCTGGAGTTGATGAACTGGTCGAACATGATCTGCGCGCCGTTGGCGAAATCGCCGAACTGGGCTTCCCACAGCGTCAGCGCGTTCGGTTCGGACAGCGAGTAGCCGTATTCGAAGCCGAGCACGGCATATTCGGACAGCATCGAGTCGATGACCTCATACCGCGCCTGGCCGGGGCGGATGTGGTTCAGCGGGTAGTGGCGTTCCTCGGTGGTCTGGTCGATCCAGCCGGAATGGCGCTGCGAGAAGGTGCCGCGCGTGCAATCCTGGCCCGAGAGGCGGACCGGGAAGCCTTCGACTTGGAGCGAGCCGAAGGCGAGTGCCTCGGCGGTGGCCCAGTCGAAGCCCTTGCCGGTTTCGAACATGGCCTTCTTGGCCTCGAGCTGGCGGCCCACGGTCTTGTGCAGGTCGAAGCCTTCGGGAACCGTGGTCAGGGCGCGGCCGATTTCTTCCAGCGTTTCCGGCTTGATCCAGGTTTCGCCGCGCTGGTAGCTCGTCAGGTCCTTCGGCGCCATGTTCTTCCAGCGGCCGTCCAGCCAGTCGGCCTTGTTCGGCTTGAACGCCTTGCCGATTTCGTATTCGTCGTTGAGCTTGGCCTGGAAGGCGGCCTTCATGTCCTCGATCTCGCCCTCGGGGATCAGGCCGTCCTGCACCAGGCGTTCGGTGTAAAGCTGGAGCGTGGTCTTGTGCCGCTTGATGTTGTTGTACATCGCGGGGTTGGTGAACATCGGCTCGTCGCCTTCGTTGTGACCGAAGCGGCGATAGCAGAAGATGTCGATGACCACGTCCTTGTGGAACTTCTGGCGGAACTCTGTCGCCACGCGGGCGGCGTGGACCACGGCTTCGGGATCGTCGCCGTTGACGTGGAAGATCGGCGCCTCGACCATCAGGGCGATGTCGGTCGGATAGGGCGAGGTGCGGCTGAAATGCGGCGCCGTGGTGAAGCCGATCTGGTTGTTGACGATGATGTGGATGCAGCCGCCGGTCCGGTGGCCCTTGATGCCCGAAAGCTGGAGGCATTCGGCCACGACGCCCTGGCCGGCGAAGGCCGCGTCGCCGTGCAAGAGGATCGGCAGCACCGCGGTGCGGTCGGTCTGGTCGCCCAGCTGGTCCTGCTTGGCGCGGACCTTGCCCAGGACAACGGGGTTCACCGCTTCCAGGTGCGAGGGGTTGGCGGTCAGCGACAGGTGGACGGTGTGACCGTCGAAGGTGCGGTCGGACGAGGCGCCGAGGTGGTACTTCACGTCGCCGGAGCCGTCCACATCCTCGGGCTTGTAGGAGCCGCCCTGGAATTCGTGGAAGATGGCGCGGTAGGGCTTCATCAGCACGTTTGCGAGGATGTTCAGGCGACCGCGGTGCGGCATGCCGATGACAACCTCTTTCAGGCCGAGGTTGCCGCCGCGCTTGATGATCTGTTCCATGGCGGGGATCAGGGCTTCGCCGCCGTCCAGGCCGAAGCGCTTGGTGCCCATGTACTTGACGTGCAGGAACTTTTCGAAGCCCTCGGCCTCGACCAGCTTGTTCAGGATGGCGCGGCGGCCTTCGCGGGTGAAGGCGATTTCCTTGCCGTAGCCTTCGATCCGTTCCTTCAGCCAGCCGGCCTGTTCGGGATCGGAGATGTGCATGTATTGCAGCGCGAAGGTGCCGCAGTAGGTGCGCCGCACGATGTCGATGATCTGGCGCATCGAGGCGAAGTCGAGGCCGAGCACCTTGTCGATGAAGATCGGGCGGTCCATGTCGGCTTCGGTGAAGCCGTAGGAGGCCGGGTCAAGCTCGGGGTGGGGGGCTTCCTCGCGCATGCCAAGCGGGTCGAGATCGGCGGCGAGGTGGCCGCGGATGCGGTAGGCGCGGATCAGCATGAGCGCGCGCAGGCTGTCGAGCACGGCGCGCTGCATCTGCGCATCGGTGAGCGAGACGCCCTTTTCCTCTGCCTTGGCGGCGATCTTCTGCGCGGCGGCCTTGCCTTCCTTGGCGGGCGGTGCCGGCCATTCGCCGGTGAGCGCGGCGGTCAGGTCATCGGACGGGGTGGGCGGCCAGTCGGCGCGTGCCCAGGACGGACCCTGCGCGGCGCGCTTGGCGTCCAACTCGCTGTCGCCGAGGGCGCGGAAGAACTCGGCCCATTGCGCATCGACCGAGGCCGGGTCGGCGGCATAGCGGGCGGCGAGCTGGTCGATGTAATCGGCGTTGGCGCCCTGAAGGAAGGACGAGGCTTGAAACTGGCTGTTCGGGGATTGTTCGGTCATCTGTCAACTCCTCCCAAGAGTTGCGGCAATGGAATGGGCGGGGCTGTTGCCCCGCCCGTCAGTCCGTTGTGGTTGCGAAGGCATCCGGCAGGTTCGGTCTTGGTTCGGCCCGGTCGAGGGACAGGTATGTGCCGTATCCCAGGACCGCAATGAGCAGCGCGAGCGCCGCCATGGCGAGGCGCGGATTTCCGTCCACGGCTGCCGTTTCGTGGCGCATTGCCATCAGCCCTTGATGGCCTTCATGACGGCCTCGCCCAGGCCTGCCGGGCTGTCGGCGACCACGATGCCGGCGGATTTCATCGCCTCGATCTTGCTTGCCGCGTCGCCCTTGCCGCCGGCCACGATGGCACCGGCATGGCCCATGCGGCGGCCGGGAGGGGCGGTGCGGCCGGCGATGAAGCCGGCGGTGGGCTTCCAGCGGCCGCGCTTCTTTTCATCGGCGAGGAACTGGGCGGCGTCCTCTTCGGCCGAGCCGCCGATTTCGCCGATCATGATGATCGAGGTCGTCTCCGGGTCGGCCAGGAACATTTCCAGCACGTCGATATGCTCGGTGCCCTTGATCGGGTCGCCGCCGATGCCGACGGCCGAGGACTGGCCAAGGCCGATGTCGGTGGTCTGCTTCACGGCCTCATAAGTGAGCGTGCCCGAGCGGCTTACAACGCCGACCGAGCCGCGCTTGAAGATCGAGCCGGGCATGATGCCGATCTTGCAGGCGTCGGGCGTCATGACGCCGGGGCAGTTCGGCCCGATGAGGCGGGACTTCGAGTTCAGGAGCGCGCGCTTGACCTTCATCATGTCAAGGACGGGGATACCCTCGGTGATGCAGACGATCAGCGGGATTTCGGCGTCGATGGCTTCCAGGATCGAGTCGGCCGCGAAGGGCGGGGGCACGTAGATCGCCGTGGCGTCGGCGCCGGTGGCGAGGACGGCGTCATGGACCGAGTCGAAGACCGGCAGGCCGAGGTGGGTGGAACCGCCCTTTCCGGGGGTGACGCCGCCGACCATCTTGGTGCCGTAGGCGATGGCCTGTTCCGAGTGGAAGGTGCCCTGGCTGCCGGTGAAGCCCTGGCAGATCACCTTGGTGTTTTCGTTGACGAGAACGGCCATTTCTTACCCCTTCACAGCCTTGACGATCTTCTGCGCCGCGTCGGACAGGTTGTCCGCAGCGATCACGTTCAGGCCGCTGTCGTTGATGATCTTCTTGCCGAGGTCCACGTTGGTGCCTTCGAGGCGCACCACCAGCGGAACCTTCAGGCCCACTTCCTTGACCGCCGCGATCACGCCTTCGGCGATGATGTCGCAGCGCATGATGCCGCCGAAGATGTTGACGAGGATGCCCTTCACCTGCGGGTCGGAGGTGATGATCTTGAAGGCTTCGGTCACCTTCTCTTTCGTCGCGCCGCCGCCCACGTCGAGGAAGTTGGCGGGCGCCGCGCCGTAGAGCTTGATGATGTCCATCGTCGCCATGGCAAGGCCGGCGCCGTTGACCATGCAGCCGATGTCGCCATCGAGCGCGATGTAGTTCAGGTCGAATTTCGAGGCGACATGTTCCTTGGGGTCTTCCTCGGTTTCGTCGCGCAGGTCCACGATGTCGGGGTGGCGGAACAGCGCGTTGCCGTCGAAGCCCATCTTGGCATCCAGCAGGCGCAGCGAGCCTTCCTTGGTGACGACCATCGGGTTGATCTCGATCATGTCGGCGTCCTTCTCGACGAAGAGCCGGTAGAGGTTCTTCACGATCTGGACGCATTGCTTGATCTGGTGGCCGGTGAGGCCGAGTGCGAAGGCGACGCGGCGACCGTGGAAATCCTGCAGGCCGGTCGCGGGATCGACGGTGATGGTCAGGATCTTATCGGGCGTGTCATGGGCGACGTCCTCGATCGACATGCCGCCTTCGGTGGAGCAGACGATGGAGATGCGGCTGGATTTGCGGTCGATCAGCAGGGCGAGGTAAAGCTCGCGCGAGATGTCGGTGCCTTCCTCGATGTAGATGCGGTTCACCTGCTTGCCGGCCGCGCCGGTCTGGAGCGTGACGAGGGTGCGGCCCAGCATCTGGCGGGCGAAGAGATCGGCCTCGGCGACCGAGCGGGCGAGGCGGACGCCGCCCTTTTCTCCCGCTTCGGGTTCCTTGAAGTGGCCCTTGCCGCGGCCGCCGGCGTGGATTTGCGCCTTGACCACCCAAAGCGGGCCGTCAATTTCGCCCGCCGCGGTCTTGGCCTCGTCGGCCTTCAGGACGACGCGTCCGTCAGAGACCGGCAGGCCGTAGCTCTTGAGGAGCGCCTTGGCCTGATACTCGTGGATGTTCATGAAAGTTCCCCGTCAGTCGTGCCGTTGGGCGGGTCTTGCCACGGATTTCAGCAGGAACGAAACGGTATTCTTTGGTATACCGACGTTTCGCGCTAACAATCGACATTTTGTGATCACGGCAAGAAAACCTGTGATCACAAGGCTGATTTGACTGAGTCGGACGGTTGATTCGTGCCGGATTCGGAGGGCCCTGAGCCACGACACGGTAGGCGTCGATCCTGCCGGATGCTATGGCGACACTGGTCCGGCCGTGCGGGTGCCGGAGACCAAGGCGGAGGCGGACCTGGCAGGACGGCGGCAGGACTGGGGCGTGGTCTCGACCGTGAGCGAGGCGCCGGAACTGGTGGTGGCCTTTGCCGCCCATGCCCTGAGCCTGGGCGCGGCGGAGGTGTGCCTCTACCTGGACGAACCGGCGCCTGAACTGGAACGGATGCTTGGGGCGAACCCGCGCGTGCGTCTGGTGCGCTGCGACGCGGCGTATTGGGCGGGGCTGGGCATGGACCGGCCCTGGGTCCCGGCGATTCGGCAACGCGCGAACCTGAAGGTTGAACTGGACGCGGCGCGCTTTCCCTGGCTGTTGCACATCGACGCCGACGAGTTTCTGTGGGGGCCGGGCGACATGGGCGAGATCCTTGCCGCCCAGCCGGAAGAGGCGGGGTTCCTGCTGATCCCGGTGGCCGAGCGCGTGCATTCCGGCCCGGCGGACGCGGCCAATGTCTTTGGCGGGCGGTTCCGCCGGCAGGTGGGGGGCGAGGCCGAGGTGGCCATCGCCCGGCTGGACGGTCCGGCCGCGCCGTTCCTGGACCAGGGCATGGCGGGTTACGCCGGGGGCAAGAGCGTTTTCCGCAGCGGCGGGCGGGCGGCGGCGGGTGTGCATCTGCCCGATGGCGCGGGCGAACCGCTGAACGTGCTGTACAGCCACCTGATCCTGCATTTCGACGGGCTGACCCCGGCGGGCTGGGTCGCCAAGAAGCGGCGGGCCATCGCGCAGCAGCCGGAGTGGCGGTCCTATCCCGACAGCCACCGGGCGACGCGCAACCAGTTGGCGGCGGTGCATGACGCCACCGACGATGCCGCGGCGGCGCGGGTCTATTCGTTAATCAAGGAACTGGACCCCGCGCGCGAGACGGCGCTGGCGGAGCAGGGCATTCTGCTGGATGTCGAGCTGGATTTGCCTGCGAAGATCGAGGCGGCGTTTCCCGGTCTGGCGCTGGACTTCAGTGCAGCGGCGCTGGATCGCCACGTCATGGCCTATCGCCCGCGCCGGGACTTTCAGGCGGTGAAGCACGGACTGCGGGCGATGCTGTCGCGCTGGACCGGGCGGCGGCCGCGGGCCTGAGCTGTCAGGCGGGCTCGGCGCGGACAAGCACCTGGCCGCGGGGCAGGCGGGCGGTGGGCAAGGTGAAGCGGAAGCCCGAGGCGGTGACCATGTGATCCAGGTCATCGGCCAGCATGTGATAGGGCGCGCGGAGCGGATGCGTGACCACGCCATCGGGCTGGCGGACCGGGCCGAGGCAGGCCGCGGCATCGGGGGCGAGAAAGACGGTGAACAGGAACTGACGCAGCGCGGGAAAGCGCGAGCGGATAGAGATCAGCGCGCGGCGCAGGTGGTTCATCGGCAGATGGGTGAAGACTGCGAAAGCGATGGCAAAGTCGAAATCGGCGGGCAGGCCGGGGAAGGAGAAATCCTCGTCCTGCACCAGATGCGAAAGGGGCAGGCGGTCCTTTTCGGTAAGCTCGCTTTCCCAGCCCCGTTGCATCAAGGGAAGCGACAGGTCGGTGGCCCAGTAGTTGCCAGCGTCAAGGTAGGGCACCGCCCGGCAGCCGAGGCGCAGGGAACCGGCACCGATGTCGAGCAGGCGGTGGTGCGGCTGGAGGCCGGCCTCGCGCAGCAGTGCCATCTGGACCTCGCCGGTTTCCTTCCAGCGGCCGCCGACGATGTCGCGGTGCCGGCCTGCGGCAAGGGCCTGATCGTAGAAGCCGGGGGCGTGGTAGGGCGAGATGCTGGCCGCGGGCTCCGGGACGGCCTTTTGCGCGGGGCGGCGGGTGCGTTGCGCGATCTGGCTGTCCCTGATGCGGCGGCTTTCGTCGTAGATCTGGCGGTCTTCGGCGACCAGCCGTTCGAACCCCTGCCGGGCGCGGGGGGAGATGTCGGCAGCGGCCGGGTCGGGGTTCACATGGGCGACGACCGGGTCAGCCGGGAGCGTCAGGTCGGCCGGGACGCCGAGCAGCCGCTTGAGCCGTTCGACATCTTCGGCAAGGCTCTCCTGCGCGCCGACGAAGAACAGGCGCTTGCGGTTCGCCTGCAGCACCTCGACAGAGCCGAGATAGTGGACGTAGTTCAGCCGCAGATGCAGGATCGCAAGGGCGGCCTGTTCGGCCTCTGGCGTGCCATCGGCCAGGGCTAGGCCAAGCGCCTCGGGCGTGGGAAACCGCGTGAAGGCAATCTCCTCCTCGGGCGACCAGGGCCGGTAGGTGCGGGGCTGGCCCTTGCGCTGGCGGCTGAGAAAGCCCGAGACGGCCCGCGCCACGGGCTCTCGCACGACGAAGCCCAGGTGCAGGTTCGGGTCATCGCGCACCTGCGCGGGGAGGGTGGCGCGGTGCGGAAGAAGGCGGACCGGGGTCACCCCCGGACGCTGATTGGCCCGGTCGAGGAGGTCGTAGAGCGCCGATCCCCCCGTCTTGCCAATGTGCAGCATGGCCAGGGGAGGGCCGGACCGGGAGCGGCGTATCAATCCGCAACCTCTTGGACCAGCGTCAGGCAAAGTTCGGTGGCGAGCGCCATGTCCTGCAGGCTGACCCATTCCAGGGGGCCATGGATTTCCTGCATCCCGGTGAAGAGGTTGGGGCAGGGCAGGCCAAGCTCGGTCAGGCGCGAGCCATCGGTGCCGCCACGGATGGACAGGCGGCGGGGGGAAAGTCCCAGGCGGCGGGCGGCGGATTCGGCCCGTTCGAGAGGGCGCGGATCCTGTTCCAGCTTTTCGCGCATGTTGCGGTATTCCGGACGGATCTGCACGGTGACCGCGGCGCGGGGTTCGGTGGCAACGATGGCGGCGGCCAGCGCGCGCAGCATCTCGCCCCGCGTGGCCAGCGCGGCGGTGTCGAAGTCGCGCAGGATGAAGCGCAGTTCGGCCCGTGCGGCGCTGCCTTCGAGCGAATAGAGGTGGAGGAAGCCCTCGCGCCCCTCGGTCTGCTCGGGGGTTTGCGCGGCGGGCAGGGCTGCGATCAGCTTTCCGGCCAGGGTCAGCGCGTTGACCATGCGGCCCTTGGCATAGCCGGGATGGGCCGAGACGCCGGTGATCGTGATCTGGGCGTTGTCGGCCGAGAAACATTCCCACTCGATCTCTCCCGGTGCGCCGCCGTCGAAGGTATAGGCGAAGTCGGCGGCCAGGTCGGCGGGCAGGCGCGGATCGACGCCGCGGCCGATTTCCTCATCTGGCGTGAAGGCCAGGCGGACGGGTGCGCGGCGGGCCAGAGGCTCGGTCAGCATCCGGCGGGCTGCGGTCATCAGGATCGCGATGCCCGACTTGTCGTCTGCCCCCAGAAGCGTGGTGCCCGAGGCGGTGACGATGTCATGGCCGATATGGCTCGCCAGCGCGGGCGAGACCTCGGGCGACAGGACCAGCGCCGGGTCGTCAGGGAAGGTGATCGGGCCGCCGTTGTAGCCGCGGATCACGCGGGGTTTGACGCCGGTGGCGTTGAACTGCGGCGCGGTGTCCATGTGGGCAAGGAAGCCAATGGTCGGGCCGGGGGCCGTGCCGGGGATGGTGGCAAGCACCACGCCATACTCTGTCAGACGCACATCGGCCGCGCCCATGTCGTGCAACTCCTGCACCAGCAGGCGCGCGAGGACCAGCTGTTCGGGCGTCGAGGGGGAGGTGGGCGAATCCTCGTCGCTCTGGCTGTCGATGGCGCAATAGCGCAGCAGGCGATCCTCAAGCTCGGCAGTGAAATCGGTCATGCTTGCCTCGGGCAGGCGGAACAGGTCAGCCGGGCTTCTTCACCTGGGCTGCGGCCTTCATGCGGGCGAGGAGTTCCTCCTTGCCGGGAGTCTTGCCATGCGACTGCTTGGGCGCGCCGTGACGGTTCTGCGCGTCGAACTTCGGGGTGCCCTTGGTGGCCTTGGCGTTGCCGGATTTTGAATAGTCCATGCTGGAACGATGCCCTGAAATGGAAACGCGCGCCAGTGCTGGCGCGCGTCTGCTGTATCACGAAGCGGATCAGGCCAGCGAGGGGTCGATGCCCTTGCAGGCGGCGACGAGGCCCTTCACCGAGTCGACCGACTTCTGGAACATCGCGTTCTCGTCGGGGTTCAGGCTGATTTCCACCAGACGCTCGACCCCGCCGGCGCCGATCACGGTGGGCACGCCGACATAGATGCCGTCCAGGCCGAAGGCGCCCTTCACATAGGCGGCGCAGGGCAGGACGCGCTTCTGGTCCTTCAGATAGGCTTCCGCCATCTCGATGGCCGAGGTGGCCGGGGCGTAGAAGGCCGAACCGGTCTTCAGAAGGCCCACGATCTCGGCGCCGCCGTCACGGGTGCGCTGGATGATCGCATCAAGCTTTTCCTGGGTGGTCCAGCCCATCTTGACCAGGTCGGGCAGCGGCACGCCGGCGACGGTGGAATAGCGCGAGAGCGGAACCATGGTGTCGCCGTGGCCGCCCAGAACGAAGGCGGTGACATCGCGCATCGAGACGCCGAATTCCAGCGACAGGAAGTGGCGGAAGCGCGCCGAATCCAGCACGCCGGCCATGCCCACCACCTTGTTGTGCGGCAGGCCCGAAAACTCGCGCAGCGCCCAGACCATCGCGTCCAGCGGGTTGGTGATGCAGATGACGAAGGCGTTCGGGGCATGGGCCTTCAGGCCCTCGCCCACGGCTTTCATGACCTTGAGGTTGATGCCCAGAAGGTCGTCGCGGCTCATCCCCGGCTTGCGCGGGACGCCGGCGGTGACGATGCAGACATCTGCGCCCGCGATGTCGGCATAATCGTTGGTGCCCTTCATCGAGGCATCAAAGCCTTCCGAGGGGCCGGACTGGGCGATGTCCAGCGCCTTGCCCTGCGGGGTGCCTTCCGCGATGTCGAAGAGGACGACGTCCCCGAGTTCCTTCATAGCGGTCAGATGGGCGAGCGTGCCGCCGATCTGGCCGGCGCCGATCAGGGCGATCTTCGGTCTGGCCATGGGTCTGTCCCTCCGGTGAGCGGTTGTTGCGCGGGCTTGGGTAAGGCGAAACCCCCCCGCTGGCAAGCGGTTCGGCATGCCACGGGATGCGGCAAATGCTGTCCGTTCTGGCGCCTGCCCGATGTTCGCGCTAACGAAACGCAGCCGGTCAGGAGAGAAGCATGGAAGGCACGTTTTTCTGGGTTCTGGCCGTGCTGGCGGCGGCGACCGTGGGGGCCGGCAAGGGCGGGTTGCCCATCGTGGGGATGCTGGCGGTGCCGATCCTGTCGCTGGCAATTTCGCCGGTGGTTGCGGCGGGGATGCTGCTGCCGGTCTATGTGATTTCCGATGTGTTCGGGCTTTACGCCTATCGGCGCGAGTTCGACCGCCGGGTGCTGGTCATCGCCTGCATCGGCATGACGGTGGGGGTGGGGGTCGGCTGGGCCACGGCCTCGCTGGTGTCGGAGGCGGCGGTGACGCTGCTGGTGGGCGTAGTGGGGCTGTCCTTCGCGCTGAACCTGCTGGCGCGGCGGCGCGTGGTGGTCGATCCGCAGCAACCGGCTTGGGGCAAGGGGCTGTTCTGGACGACGGTTGCCGGGTTCACCAGCTTTGTGAGCCACGCCGGCGCGCCGCCCTATCAGGTGTTCACCCTGCCATTGGGGATGCGCAAGGCGGTGTTCGCCGGCACCTCCACCATCGCATTCGCCTATGTGAACGCGCTGAAACTGATCCCCTATTACTTCCTGGGGCAGCTTTCGCCCGAAAACCTGTGGCACGCGGCCATGCTGATGCCGGTTGCGGCGATTTCGGTCTTTGCGGGGGTCTGGATCGTGCGGCGCCTGCCCGAGACGCTGTTCTTCCAGCTTGTGACCTGGGCGCTGCTGCTGATCTCGGCGCGGCTGATCTGGGATGGCGCCGCGCACCTGATGGCAGGGTGAGTCGGGCGCCGAAGCGCCCGCCCCGACGGATCTAGGCCTTGTCCACCGCATCCTTCACGCGGTCGGCGGCCTTCTTCACCGCGTCCTTGGCATCGGCTTCCAGTTGCTGGGCCTTGCCCTTCAGCTCTTGCACGGCGCCTTCGGCCTGAAGATCCTCTTTCCCGGTCGCCTTGCCGAGCGCCTGCTTCGCATTGCCGACGGCTTCGTTGGCCAGACCCTTGATCCTGTCTCCGGTGCTGCTCATGACGTATCCTTCCTTCAATGGCGGGGCAGCCTTCAATGGCGGGGCAGCGCATCGCGCCGGCGGGCCGGGTTCGGCCTGCACCATGGCAGATGGGCCGCAGCGCCGGGCGTTCAATCGGCGGGGCGAAGTCCGGCCGGAACCCGCCGGTTGCGGCCTTTGGGGGCGGCGAGACCCTGCCGATGCTGCCGTTGCGCAAGAAATTTCTGCGTTGCGGCAAAAGGGGGCTTGAAGAAAGTGGCGAGTTCGTGGTTCCTCGCGCAAGAATCTTTCGCGAGGAATCTGCCATGACCCGTCCCTGCCGCTCGGTTCTGTACATTCCCGGTTCGAAGGACCGGGCGCTGGACAAGGCGCGCGGGCTGCCGGCCGATGCCATCATCTTCGATCTGGAGGATGCAGTCGCCCCCGAGGAGAAGCCAGCGGCGCGGGCTCTGCTGGCGCGGGTGCTGGCGGACTACGACTTTGGCCCGCGGATGCGGATCGTGCGGATCAACGGGTTTGATACCGAATGGGGCCGGGCCGATGCCGAGGCGATGAATACGGCGATTGCCGGCGGTGCAAGGATCGACGCGATCCTCGTGCCCAAGGTGAACCATGCCGCCGATCTGGGTGCCGTGGCCGATCTGGTGCCGGGCGCCGATCTCTGGGCGATGATGGAAACGGCGGCGGGGATGCTGAATGCCGCAGGCATTGCGGCGCATCCGCGGTTGAAAGGCATGGTCATGGGCACCAACGACCTGGCCAAGGAACTGGGCAGCCGCTTCCGCCCTGACCGCCTGGCCCTTGTCACGGGGCTGGGTCTTTGCGTGCTGGCGGCCAAGGCGGCGGGCAAGGTGATTGTCGACGGCGTCTTCAACGCCTTCAAGGACGACGAGGGCCTGCGCGCAGAATGCGAGCAGGGCCGCGACATGGGCTTTGATGGCAAGACATTGATCCACCCGGCGCAGTTGGCGATTGCCAACCAGGTCTTTGCGCCGTCCGAGGCCGAAATTGACCTGGCTCGGCGCCAGATCGAGGCATTTTCGGCCGCCAAGGCGGCGGGGCAGGGCGTGGCCGTGGTTGACGGGCGCATCGTGGAAAACCTGCATGTCGTCACGGCCGAAGCGACCCTGGCGAAGGCAGAGGCCATTGCCGCGCTGGAGTTTGCATCGGACGGCGTTTGACGGCAGGGTGGCGCGCGAAATGCCCGCTGCCCTGACGGAGTGCCAGCCATGATGATGTTCCTCTTGACCCTCGGCGTCTTGCTGTGGTCGTTCGCACACCTGTTCAAGCGCCTGGCGCCCACGGCGCGGGCGCGACTGGGCGATCCGGGCAAGGGCGCCGTGGCGCTGGTGCTGGTGCTTTCGGTGGTGCTGATGGTGATCGGCTATCGCGGGGCCGATTTCGAGCCGGTCTATTCGCCCCTGCCCGGCATGGGGCACCTGAACAACCTGCTCATGCTGGTCTCGGTCTTCCTGTTCGGCGTCGGGGGAACCAAGGGCACGCTTTACACGAAGATGCGGCATCCGATGCTGACCGGCGTGATTGTCTGGTCGGTCGCGCATCTTCTTGTGAACGGCGATGTGGCCTCGATCGTGCTTTTCGGCGGGCTCGCGATCTGGGCGGTGGTCGAGATTGTGCTGATCAACGCCGCCGGCCCCTGGGCACGACCGACCGGCGGGCGCGGGCTGAAGGGCGATGCGATGAACCTGGCGGGCACGCTGGTGCTTTATGGCCTGATCGCCGGCGTGCACATCTGGCTGGGGCATAACCCGTTCGTGGGGACCTACGGATGAAGCTCTATCGATTCCTGTCCGACGACGACACCTCGGCCTTCTGCCACAAGGTCACCGCCGCCCTGAACAAGGGATGGGCGCTGCATGGCGGGCCGACCTATGCCTTCGATGCGGCGCGGGGTGTCATGCGCTGCGGCCAGGCGGTGGTGAAGGATGCGCCGGGGACTTACACGCCTGACATCAAGCTGGGCGAGCAATAGGGCGAAACCGCCCACGGAGACTGTGATGAAGACGAATCCCGGTCGCTTCTTCGAGGACTACCGCCTTGGAGAGACCATCCACCACGCCGTGCCCCGCACCATCTCGGGCGGGGAGCGGGCGCTGTATCACGCGCTTTATCCCGCGCGGCACGCGGTCTATTCCTCGGACGAATTCGCGCACGGTCTGGGCCTGTCGACGGCGCCCGTTGACGACCTGATGGCCTTCCACATTGTCTTCGGCAAGACGGTGCCCGATATCAGCCTGAACGCGATTGCCAACCTGGGCTACGCCGAAGGGCGCTGGATGCAGCCCGTGCATGTGGGCGACACGCTGCGCAGCGAATCGACGGTGATCGGGCTGAAGGAAAACTCGAACGGCAAGTCGGGCGTGGTCTATGTGCGGACCAAGGGCCTGAACCAGCGCGACGAGGTGGTGCTGGAATATGTCCGCTGGGTCATGGTGCGCAAGAACCGCCCCGATGCCCCTGCGCCCGGCGCCGCCGTGCCGCAACTGGCGCCGGTGGTGGTGCCAGAGGCCTTTGTGATTCCACGCCGCCTGCACTTCACGCGCTATGACTTCCAGCTGGCCGGCGAGCCGCACCGCCTGGGTGATTACGAGATCGGCGAGAAGATCGACCACGTCGATGGCGTGACCATCGAGGAGGCCGAACACATGATGGCCACGCGGCTGTGGCAGAACACGGCCAAGGTGCATTTCGATGCGACCTTCCGCGAGGACGGGCGGCGGCTGATCTACGGCGGCCATGTCATCAGCCTTGCGCGCGCGCTGTCGTTCAACGGGCTTGCCAATGCACAGATGATCGTGGCGCTGAATGCGGGCACCCATGCCAATCCCTGCTTTGCCGGCGACACGGTGCGCGCCTGGTCCGAGGTGCTGGACAAGTCCGAAACCTCGGCACCCGGCGTGGGTGCCCTGCGGCTGCGGCTGGTGGCGGTAAAGCACGGCGCGCCGCAGTTCGCGCTGAAAGGGGCAGATGGGAAGTACCTGCCCGAGGTGTTGCTGGACCTCGACTACTGGGCGCTGGTTCCGGTGTAAGGCGGTGGCCCGGGGCATGGACGGTGGCCGGCAAAATCCGTAGTTTCCCGCATACGATTGATTTCGAACGGAGTTCCCGATGCGCGCCGCCCTGGCTGCCCTTGCCCTTGTTGCCGCGCCTGCCCTGGCGCAGGAGGCCGATCCGAAGGCCGATTTCGTTGCCGACAATCTGGTGGCGGTCTTCTATCACGAACTGGGTCATGCGCTGATCGACCAGTTGAACCTGCCCGTCCTGGGCAAGGAAGAGGATGCTGCCGATATCCTTTCCGTGCTGCTGGTGGACGAGGTCTGGGAGCCGGAGGCCGCGCAGGAAATCGTCGCGAACACAGCCTACGCCTATGCGCTTAGCGCCGAGGAGGGGGAGGGAGACGATCCCATGTACTGGGATGTGCATGGACATGACATGCAAAGGTACTTCACGCATGTCTGCCTGTTCTATGGCGCAGACCCCGAGAACCGCGCCGACTTTGCAGCCAGCGCCAACCTGCCGGAAGAACGCGCGGCGACCTGCGCTGAAGAACGGGAACTGGCCGATGAGAGCTGGTGGACGTACCTGCAGCCGTTGGCCGACCAGGCACCAGGCACGGCGATTTCGCTGGACGCCGCCGAGGACGAGTTCATTGCGGGCGTCATCAGCGAGGAAATCGACACGCTGAACGAACGATTTGACCTGCCGCAGGAGATTACCGTCGACATCGAATCCTGCGGTGAGGTCAATGCCTACTATATCCCGGACGAGAGTCGCATCCTGATGTGCACCGAGTTCGCCGAATTTCTTTGGGAGAGGGCCCAAGCCGCCGATCTGTGATCACGGTTCCGAAATATGTGATCACGTAGTGGTTTTTGTCGCGTGATTTAGCGCAATCACCATGCACCTGCGGCAAGCGCGCGCGTGACACGGGCGCAAAACGCGGTATTGAAGCGGAAGAACAAGCGCGCCCCGGACGACAGGGGCAAGCCAGCGACGAAGGGAACCGACATGGCCGAAGCCAAGCGGGTCGAGCGACCCCTCTCTCCGCATCTGCAGATATACCGTTGGCAGATTCCCATGCTGACCTCGATCCTGACGCGGATCACCGGTCATGCGCTCTATGCCGGGTTCTTCCTTGCGGTCTGGTGGCTGCTGGCCGCCGCGATCTCTCCCGAGTACTTCGACTTCGTGAACTGGCTGGCGACCAGTTGGATCGGCATCCTGATCTGGGTCGGTTCGGCCTGGGCGATGTGGTTCCACTACCTCACCGGCCTGCGGCACCTGTACTACGATGCCGGCAAGGGGCTGGACGTGCCCACGGCGGAAAAGCTGGGCTGGGCCTGCCTGATCGGCTCGGTCGTGCTGACCGCGCTTACCGTTCTTCTGGTCGCGATGTGAGGCTGCCATGCGTTATCTGACTGACCGCAAGCGCGCCGAGGGCAAGGGTTCGGGCCATGCCGGGACCGAAGACCACTGGTCCATGACCGTTTCGGCCGTTGGCCTGGCCTTCCTGGTGCCGGTGTGGATGTACATCTTCGGCAAGGCCCTTGGGCAGGACCACGCCACGGTGGTGGCCACCTTCGGGCGGCCCTTCCCGGCCATCGTGACCGGGCTTTTGCTGATCGTCGGGATGCGCCACTTTGCTGGCGGCGCCACCATGATGATCGAGGATTACCTGCGCGGCACCGCGCGCAAGATGGCCATCATCGGCGTGGTCTGCCTGTCCTGGGCAACCGCCGCCGCCGGCATCTTCGCGCTGGTCAAGATCGCGCTCTGAGGGATCACCATGACTGCCTATCCGTATGAAGTGCATGACTATGACGTGGTTGTCGTTGGCGCCGGCGGGGCCGGCCTGCGTGCGACGCTCGGCATGGCGGAACAGGGCCTGCGCACGGCCTGCGTGACCAAAGTCTTCCCGACCCGCAGCCACACGGTCGCGGCGCAGGGTGGCATCGCGGCCAGCCTGTCGAACATGGGGCCGGACCACTGGCAATGGCACATGTACGACACCGTGAAGGGGTCGGACTGGCTGGGTGACACCGACGCGATGGAATACCTCGCGCGCGAGGCGCCCAAGGCGGTGTACGAGCTGGAGCACTATGGCGTGCCGTTCAGCCGCACCGAAGAGGGCAAGATCTACCAGCGCCCCTTCGGCGGCCACACCACCGAATTCGGTGAAGGCCCGCCCGTGCAGCGCACCTGCGCCGCCGCCGACCGCACCGGCCACGCCATCCTGCATACGCTCTACGGCCAGTCGCTGAAGCAGCAGGCGGAATTCTTCATCGAATACTTCGCGCTGGATCTGATCATCACCGACGGGCGCTGCACCGGCGTGGTGGCGTGGAAGCTGGATGACGGCACCATGCATGTCTTCAATGCGAAGATGACGGTGCTGGCGACCGGAGGCTACGGCCGCGCCTATTTCTCGGCGACCTCGGCCCACACCTGCACCGGCGACGGCGGCGGCATGGTGGCCCGCGCCGGCCTGCCCCTGCAGGACATGGAGTTCGTGCAGTTCCACCCGACCGGCATCTATGGCTCGGGCTGCCTGATCACCGAAGGCGCGCGCGGCGAAGGCGGCTATCTGACCAACAGCGAGGGCGAACGGTTCATGGAGCGCTATGCGCCCCATTACAAGGACCTGGCGCCGCGCGACTATGTCAGCCGCTGCATGACGATCGAAATCCGCGAGGGCCGGGGTGTGGGCCCGAACAAGGACCACATCCACCTGAACCTGAGCCACCTGCCGCGCGAGTCGCTGGAACTGCGCCTGCCCGGCATCACGGAATCGGCCCGCATCTTCGCGGGCGTGGACCTGCACAAGGAACCGATCCCCGTGCTGCCGACCGTGCACTACAACATGGGCGGCATTCCCACGAACTATTGGGGCGAAGTGCTGAACCCCACCGCCGACGATCCCGACCGCGTCTTCCCCGGCCTGATGGCCGTGGGCGAGGCGGGCTGCGCGTCGGTACATGGTGCGAACCGGCTGGGGTCGAACTCGCTGATCGACCTGGTGGTGTTTGGCCGTGCTGCGGCGATCCGCGCGGGCCAGATCGTGGACCCGAAGGCGCTGCCGGCCCCGGTGAACAAGGCCGGGGTGGACAAGGCGCTGGACCGGTTCGACAGCCTGCGCAACGCCAACGGCGGCACGCCGACAGCCGACCTGCGGCTGGAGATGCAGCGCACCATGCAGGCCGACGCGGCGGTCTTCCGGACCGAGGCCACGCTGGCGGCGGGCGAGAAGAAGATGACCGAGATCGCGGCCAAGCTTGCCGACCTGAAGGTCACCGACCGCAGCCTTGTTTGGAACAGCGACCTGATGGAGACGCTGGAACTGACCAACCTGATGCCGAACGCGCTGGCCACGATCTACGGCGCCCATGCCCGCACCGAGAGCCGCGGGGCCCATGCGCACGAGGATCATCCGCAGCGCGACGATGCCAACTGGCGCAAGCATTCGCTGGCCTGGGTGGACGGCAACAAGGTGCGGCTCGACTATCGCCCCGTGCACACCGAGCCGCTGACCACCGAGGCCGAGGGCGGCATCGCGCTGAAGAAGATCGCGCCGGCCGAACGCAAGTTCTGAGGAATGGCCTGGGTTGGGCAAGGCGGGTCGCGTCCGCCAGCGGTGGGCGCGAAGGACGGGACAGGACGGATGAACAGGCAAACGGGTCTTGCGATGCTTGCGGCGGTGGCTCTTTCGGGCTGCACCGCTCAGCAGGCGACCGACGCGGTCCTGCGCCAGACAGCGCAGACCGTGGTGACGCCGGTGCTCGATGACTTCATGTCCCCGGCCCAGGCCGCGACGGCCACGGATTGCGTGATGATCGCAGCCACCTCGCAGGATCTGCGGCTGTTGTCGCGCGATGTCGGCGTGATTGCCGGCACATCGACGGTTGACACCATCCTGTCCATCGCCGCCCGTCCTGCGGCCCGAGACTGCCTGGCACGTTCGGCCATTCCGGCTCTGCCTGCGCCGGGCGCCTGATGCGTGGTCAGGAGGGGCGCCGCCTCCCCTGGCTGCAAACCTTCACCTGCGACAGCATTTCGCAAGACCCGTCATGGCGAGCCTGAAATGCGTCTGCTATTCGAAGACAAAGTCCGGAGGTCCCTCGCATGGTCCAGTTCACGCTTCCCAAGAATTCGAAGATCCGCACCGGCAAGACCTGGCCAAAGCCCGAAGGCGCCAAGAACGTCCGCAAGTTCCAGATCTATCGCTGGAACCCAGATGACGGCCAGAACCCACGGGTGGACACTTACTTCCTGGACATGGACAAGTGCGGCCCGATGGTCCTGGACGCGCTGATCAAGATCAAGAACGAGATCGACCCGACGCTGACCTTCCGGCGGTCGTGCCGCGAGGGGATCTGCGGATCCTGCGCCATGAACATCGACGGGCTGAACACGCTGGCCTGCATCAAGGGTCTGGACGAGATCAAGGGCGACGTGCGGATCTATCCGCTGCCGCACATGGCGGTGGTGAAGGATCTGATCCCCGACCTGACCCATTTCTACGCCCAGCATGCCAGCATCATGCCCTGGCTGGAAACCAAGACGAACCGCCCCGCCAAGGAATGGCGCCAGTCGATCGAGGACCGCGAAAAGCTGGACGGCCTGTATGAATGCGTGATGTGCGCGTCCTGCTCGACCTCTTGCCCCAGCTATTGGTGGAACTCTGACCGCTACCTTGGCCCGGCTGCCCTGCTGCACGCCTGGCGCTGGATCGTGGACAGTCGCGACGAGGCCACCGGCGAGCGTCTGGACATGCTGGAAGACCCGTTCAAGCTGTACCGCTGCCACACGATCATGAACTGCGCCGAGACCTGCCCGAAGGGGCTGAACCCGGCCAAGGCGATTGCCCAGATCAAGAAGATGATGGTCGAGCGGGTCGTCTGACCCGCCGCATCAATCGGACTTGCCCTTGTCTGGCGGGCTGGGGCTGTTGCTGGCGGCCTTTGCCCGCTTCTTGCCGACATCGCGCTGGTGGCGGGCGGTTTCGGTGACGATGTAGACGAGAACCGAGCCCGTCCAGCTGAAGGTGAACAGCCCGGAGATCGCGATGACCGGGCCGAGCAGGCGCCAGGCTTCCGGCAGCTTGATCGCGCTGGCGCCAAGCGTGGTGTAGGATTCCATCACGAAGTAATAGGCGTCGCGCATGTTGCCGAGGATGCCGAAGCCCAGGATCGGGACGGACCAGATCAGCGTTTCGATCATGTGTGTCGCGGTCAGGAGGGCGATGCCGACGGCTGTCAGCAGGCTGTAGCGCCATTCCGGGGTGTGGTCGCCCAGGCGGATGAGTTCCCGGTTGAAGGTGGCGTTCACGCGGGCCATGGCCCAGCCGTGAAAGGTGATGACCACGATCAGCACCACCATGCCGAGGCCCAGTTCCTGGAACGTGCCGGGCGTGGCGTCCACGACATCGTGCACCCGGTCCAGCGCGGGCTCCAGCGTGATGGCGATATCTTCGGTGGCCATGCTTTGCCCTCAGGCTCCGATCACCTGTTCGGCGACCTGGTCGGAGCGGAGCATGTCGGCGAGGGTGAGGCTCTCGATGATGACGAGGTAGGACCAGAAGACCTCGGCGAAGACCCGGCGGATGCGGCAGGCGGCCTCGTCGGCGCAGTCCTCGCAGCGCTGGTAGGCGCGGCGGGAGAGGCAGGGAAGGGGCGCGATGGGGCCGTCGATCAGGCGCAGCATCTCGGAGATGGAGATTTCGGTGGGGGCCTTGACCAGGCTGTAGCCGCCCGAGCGGCCGCGGGTCGAGGCGATCACGCCGGCGTTGCGGATTTCCAGGAGGATGTGTTCCAGGAACCGCTTGGGGGTGCCGGAGCGGCGGGCGATTTCTTCGATGGTCAGGGGCTCGGGCCGCGGTTTCGCGGCCTCGTCGGCGAGGGCCAGAAGCGCCTTGAGGGCGTATTTCATCTTCTGCGTGATCATCGTCCGGGCAGAGTAGGGGCGCGGCGGGCGGGAATCAATGAGGCATGATCAGGGGCAGGCGTCCGAGCTCGGACGGGGATATGGCATGAGCAAAATCAATGGTTTGCTGTGGCGAATTAACTTGGACTTCATAATTGTCCGGACGCGTCACCCCAGCACGCGGCCGCCCAGGATGGCCGGGTTCCAGTAGCGGATCTCGATGCGGCCGCGCAGGCCGGCCTTCGTGGCCGGATCGCCGGCGATGATCGCCGCGGC
Source organism: Neotabrizicola shimadae (assembly GCF_019623905.1). Taxonomy (NCBI): domain Bacteria; kingdom Pseudomonadati; phylum Pseudomonadota; class Alphaproteobacteria; order Rhodobacterales; family Paracoccaceae; genus Neotabrizicola; species Neotabrizicola shimadae. Next base: position 4,132,234 of record NZ_CP069370.1, read on the forward strand.
CTCGGGCCGGGTGGCCACGTCGAGAATCAGCAGGCTGCCGGTCTTTGTCACCCCGTCGTCGGCCCGCAGGCTTCCGGCGGCGAGGATGAGCGGCGCGATGGATTGCTCATAGTCCCAATGCGCCGCCATCAGGGCCGCATCGGCGCGCAGCGCCGGGCCTTCTGCCGAATCTTCGGACAGGACCAGCCAGGCCAAGGCTACTTCTTCTTCGTCGGGGCACCTTCAAGCGTGCCCTTGGAAAAGATCGCCTGCGCCGGGGCGGCGGCGGTCTTGTCCTTCTTCGGCTTCTTCTTTTCCTTGTTGCTGCGCAATTGGCCCTTGGCCATGGCGTCCTCCTCATGACGGGTGGTCGGGGACGGTCTCGGGCAAGAGGTGCCGGGCGGGGCCGCTGCTGAGACTGTGGGCGCGCACACGCGAAGGAGCAAGGGGAAACGGCACCCCGCCGCCGGTCAGGCGTAAAGCGTACCCCAGCGGTGGATGAGCTTGCCCTGAAGGGTGCGGGCGCGCTTCAGCCAGCCGGTCAGGCCGGCGGGCGCCTCGCGGTCCTCGATGGGCAGGGCTTCGCGCCGCGCCTCGTCGGCGGAGAAGATGGCGAAGACCATGACCCGGCCCGAGGGCGGTGCGATCACGCCGGCGAGGCCCGAGACGAAGTTCAGCGTGCCGGTCTTGGCCACCACGCGGATCGGGCTGGATTCGTCGGCCGCGCCCTTGGCATCGCGCATCTTCATATCGCGCAGCAGGCCGGGCAGAGCCGCGCCAGTGGGGGTCTGCATTCCGGCGGCAAGCCCGCGCGCCATGTCGAGCGCGGTGACGCGCGACCCGGTGCCCAGACCCGAATGATCGCCAAAGATCGAGGTCATGCCCAGCCGGGCGGCGGCCCAGCCCTGCATCTCGCGCGCGGAAAGGGCGAGGTCGGGCTGGCCCGAGGCGGTGAGGCCCACGGCTTCGGCGGTGATGTTGGTGGAGAACTTCAGCATGTCCCGGAGCACGGTGGGCAGGTCGTCACTGCCATGCGTGACCAGAACCTGCCCGGCGGGGGACGGGCCGGACATGACCTGCGGCGCGGGCAGGTCGATGCCCTGCGCGGCAGCCAGGGTACGGAAGACCTCGCCCGCGTAAAGCGCGGGCTGGCGCACCGGCAGCCAGCGGCTTCCGCCCTTGCCAAGCGCCGCGCTGGCCACTGTCCAGATTTCTTCGGTGCCGTCCTGCTGATAGGTGAAGATCGGGTGTTCCCGCTTCACCACCGAGGCGCGGGCCATGCCGACCGGTGGAAGGAACCGTTCGCCCCGCGCATCCATCGACAACGCCCAGCCATCGGGCGCGCGCTTCCATTCCAGATTCACGCGGTTGAAGTTCAGGTTCATGCCGGAAAGGGCCGGGTTGTAGCCCACCTGAACCGGCTGGTCGGCGGCGATCTGCGGGATCGTGGGCAGCGCGCCGGCCCAGACCAGAAAGCGCCCGGTGGCCCCTGTGACGCCCGCGGCCTTCAAGGCCGCCGCCATGTCGCCCAGATCGTCGGTGTCGAGCGTGGGATCGCCGCCGCCCGCCAGCACCAGATCGCCCTGCACCTGCCCCTGCAGCACCGGCCCGGTGGCAAGGATTTGCGTCTGGAAGCGATGCGCCGGCCCCAGCCTGTCCAGCGCGAAAAGCGTGGTGATCGCCTTCAGCACCGAAGCGGGGGGAACGACCTCGTTTGCCGAGAGGGATTCGATCACCTGGCCCGTGCCCGCATCCAGCACGACAAGGCCGGTGACGCCGCCCAGCTTTGCCTCGGCCACCAGGGCATCCGGCCCCGGCAGAACCGGCAGGGGCTTGCCGCCGCGCGGCACCGGACGGGGGGAGGTGACGGGCGCCTCGGCCCAGGCGGGCAGCGCCGCGCCGGCCAGAAGCCCGGCCATAAGCCCGCGCCGGGAGATCACCGCTGCCACTCCCCTCGCGCGCGGATCGCGCTGGACGAGGCCGGGTGCATCGGCAGGTTCACGAAGGCCCAGGCCGGTGCACGGCGGAGACGGAGGCTTTCGCCGCGCTCGACCTCATGCGCGCGCATGGACCGGGCGGCCTTGGACAGGCGCGCGCGCGCGCCCCAGCCGGGCCGGGCCAGCACGCCGACCGGCACCATTTGCAGGATGTCGCGCCAGCGTTGCCAGCGGGTGAACTGCACCAGATTGTCTGCGCCCATGAGCCACACGAAATGCACGCCGGGATAGATCGCCTGAAGGCGTTCGAGAGTCGCGGCGGTATAACGTGTCCCGAGCCGCGCCTCCAGATCGGTGACCTTCACGCGCGGATCACGCATGAGCGAGCGGGCCCGCGCCAGCCGTTCGGGCATCGGCGCCGGGCCGTTCACCTTGAGCGGGTTGCCGGGGCTGACCAGCCACCAGACCTGGTCCAGCCCCAGCCGCTTCAACGCCTCGCGGGTGATATGGACATGGCCGTCATGGGCCGGGTCGAAGGACCCGCCCAGAAGCCCGATCACCATGCCCCGGCTTGCCGGGGGAAAGCCCTGTCGTGGCGCCATCTGCCTGTTCCGTCATCGGCTTGCACGCCCACCCTTCTGGGTTCACCTTGCGGCCATGTCCAGCCCCGCACCGACCATCGCCCCCGTCGACCCCGATGCGCCCGAGGCGCGCGCCTGCCTGTCGGCCTATCTGGCGCTGTTGCGCGACCGCATTCCCGGCATCACCGCCGCCCATGTGCCAGACCCGGACCCCGAGGCGGGCAGCTACCGCCCGCCGAAAGGCGCCTTTCTTCTTGCGCGCGAAGGGGGGCGCGCTGTGGCCTGCGTGGCGCTGAAGCCCGTGGATGCGGCGACCGGCGAGGTGAAGCGGCTGTGGGTGGCAGAGGAGGCGCGCGGCCGGGGACTGGCCCGCGCCATGATGGCCGCGGTGGAGGCCGAGGCCCGCCGGCTGGGCCTTGCCCGCCTGCGGCTGGACACCAACGAGAGCCTGCCCGAGGCGATTGCACTGTATCGCCGTCTGGGCTGGTCGGAGATCGCGCCCTTCACCCCGTTTCCGGCGACACACTGGTTCGCAAAGGACCTGTGACCGATTGCCCTTTCGCCCCCGTGCGACTATCTGGTGCCCGTCCACCCGAATGCCGCGGAGAGAGAAATGGCCAGCTACCAGTATGTCTATCACATGGATGGCGTCTCCAAGACCTATCCCGGCGGCAAGAAGTGCTTTGAGGATGTGCGGCTGAACTTCCTGCCCGGCGTGAAGATCGGCGTCGTGGGCGTGAACGGGTCGGGCAAGTCGACGCTTCTGCGGATCATGGCGGGCATCGACAAGGATTTCAAAGGCGAGGCCTGGGCCGCCAAGGGCGCCAAGGTGGGCTACCTCCAGCAGGAGCCCGAGCTTGACCCGACGCTGGACGTGAAGGGCAACGTCATGCAGGGCGTGGCCGCCAAGACCGCGATCCTGGAACGCTACAACGAACTGGCCATGAACTACTCGGACGAGACCGCCGAGGAGATGGCGCAGCTGCAGGACCAGATCGACGCGCAGAACCTGTGGGAGCTGGAAGCGCAGGTCGGCGTGGCGATGGACGCGCTGCGCTGCCCGCCAGACGATGCCGACGTGACCACGCTGTCGGGCGGCGAACGGCGCCGCGTGGCGCTGTGCCGGCTTTTGCTGGAAGCGCCGGACATGCTGCTTCTGGACGAACCGACCAACCACCTTGATGCCGAGTCCATCGCCTGGCTGCAGAAGCACCTGATCGACTATCGGGGCACCATCCTGATCGTCACCCACGACCGTTACTTCCTGGATGACATCACCGGCTGGATCCTGGAACTGGACCGCGGGCGCGCCATTCCCTACGAGGGCAATTATTCCTCGTGGCTGGACCAGAAGGCCAAGCGGCTGCAACAGGAAGCGCGCGAGGACAAGTCGCGCCAGAAGGTGCTGGAAAAGGAACTGGAATGGATCCGCGCCGGCGCCAAGGCGCGGCAGGCCAAGTCCAAGGCGCGTATCCAGCGCTACAACGAACTGGCCGGCCAGACCGTGCGCGAACGCGCGAGCGTGGCGCAGATCATCATCCCGAACGGCGAGCGTCTCGGGTCCAAGGTGATCGAGGTCACGGGGCTGAAGAAGCACATGGGCGACAAGCTTCTGATCGAGGACCTGACCTTCACCGTGCCTCCGGGCGCCATCGTCGGCATCATCGGCCCGAACGGCGCCGGCAAGTCCACGCTGTTCCGCATGATCACCGGCCAGGAGCAGCCCGACGAGGGCACGATCACGCTGGGCGAAACCGTGCAGCTGTCCTATGTGGACCAGAGCCGCGATGCGCTGGACCCCAACAAGACCGCCTGGGAGGAAATCTCGGGCGGGTCCGAGGTGATCCACCTTGGCGACATGGAGATCAACTCGCGCGTCTATACCGGCGCCTTCAACTTCAAGGGCACCGACCAGCAGAAAAAGGTGGGCCTGCTGTCAGGCGGCGAGCGCAACCGCGTTCACCTGGCCCGGATGCTGCGGGCCGGCGGCAATGTCATCCTGCTGGACGAACCGACCAACGATCTGGACGTGGAAACCCTGCAGGCGCTGGAAGCCGCCATCGAGGATTTCGCGGGCTGCGTCATGGTGATCAGCCACGACCGCTATTTCCTTGACCGCCTGTGCACCCACATCCTCGCCTTCGAGGGCGACGCCCATGTGGAATGGTTCGAGGGCAACTTCGAGGCCTATGAGGAAGACAAGGTGCGTAGGCTGGGGCCGGATTCGATCGAGCCGAAGCGGGTGAAGTACAAGCGGTTTGCGAGGTAGGGATGTGTCGGACTCCGCCCTCGTCAAGCTCCACGAGCTCTCCTGTCGCTGGTCCGCACGATGTCGCAAAACAAGTGTGGCCAAGCAGAGCTGTTCCTGACCATGCCCCTCGCAGCCTGACGATGAGCAAGCCTTAGCGAGTGAGTTCTTGGGCTGGGTTCCACCCCGCTAGTGTTCCGTGAGCCGTCAATGACGATTCGCGCGCCCCTCCGCGCTCCGACAAAGTGGGCGTCTGGTGGACGACGTGCAGGCGTGGCTGGCGAAATGCTTGATTTTTGCAACGGATCCGCCGGCGCCATTTACAGGCTGAAGCATAGGCAATCTTGCTTCAGCCCTTCCGCGCCGCCGAAGCTATGCCTTTGAGATCGCCCGTCGGCCTTGTCCGAAGCCATCCCCGCGCCCCCCGGAGCGGGCCATTGCCGGGGCGCGAGGCAGCGGTCAGGGGAGGGGTCAGCCGTCCTGGCGGACGATGTCCGAGATCAGCACATCGGTGACGATCTGCCCCAGGGCCACCTGGGCCGCCTCTTTCAGGGCCTGGCGCAGCGGCGACAGTGCGGCGCCTTCGGTGAAACCGCCGTCGAAGCCGCCGGCGTTCGCGTGGTCGAACAGCACTTGCAGCAATGCGTCACGCAGCTTGGGCTCTTTTGCATAGACCTCTTCGCTTTGACCGGGCCGCACCTCCAGGCTGAGGGACAGGATGACCAGCGAGCCGACCTGGCCGTCGCGCAGGATCGGCACCACAAACTGATTGCTCAGCTTGACATATTCCGGTGCTTCGTCCGGCGCTGGGGCCTCGGCGCCGTGATCGGATTCACCGGGTGTTTCAGCTTCGGGCTTCAGCAGGCTGCCGGCGCCAACGCCGGCGGCGAGGGAGACCAGCGGAACGAGAAGGATCAGGATCTTCTTCATCAGCCTGACCTCAGTAGGGCAGTATGGCGTCGGTCACCTGCTGGCCATAGCGCGGCATCTGGACGTCGCTGATCTGGCCCCTGCCGCCATAGGAAATGCGCGCGCCGGCGATCTTGTCATAGGTGATCTCGTTCTTGCGGGAGATGTCCGACGAGCGGACGAATCCGGTGACGGTCAGTTCCCGGAGTTCGTTGTTCACCCGAACCTCCTGCTGGCCCTCGATGCGAAGCGCGCCATTGGGAAGCCGTTCCACGACGGTCGCCGCGATGCGCAGGGTGAGCTTTTCGTTTCTGCGGACCGAGCCGTCTCCCTGATAGTCGGAGTTCGAGCTGATCTCGACCGCGGGGTCCAGGGTCGCGCCGTCCGGAAGAATGGCGGCGGCCCGTTGTGGCAGGCCGAAGAAGGCAGGAATGTCCAGCTCTTCCGACCCCTCGCGGCTTTGGTCGGTGCGGTTCGAAATCTCGGCTTCGTCGTCGATGGCGATGACGACGGTCAGGATATCCCCCGCCCGTGCGGCGCGCGGGTCGGCGTAGAGTGAGTCCGGCCCGTCCGTCCACAGCGAGGATTCGGCGCCGGGGCCGGTGTCCAGAAGGGTGTCGGACACGGGAACGGTGTACATGGCGGCGCTTTGGCTGCCCCGTTCGACCTCGGAGAAGGAGGGCGGCCCGCCGAAGTGATCGAACCGGGCGCAGGCCGCGGTGGCAAGCAGCACAAGAAGTATGGCTCTGGTCATGGGTTCCCTCAACTTCCCGGGGCCACGTGGACGGTGCCGTCCGAGGCCGCAATCCCGAAGAGCACGGCGCGGGAGCCGGCATTGATGACACGCAGGGACTCTCCGATCGCGGCGCGGTCAAGCGCGCGGCCTTCGGCTTCGATGGTCAGCCCCCCGACGGAATAGGCCAGGACGACGATCTGGTTGCGTTCGATCACGGCGGGGGGACCGATGTCTTCGGCCAGGATGGGCCGTCCGGCATAGATGGTCTTGCGCGCTTCCTTTCCCACGGCCTCCTGTGGGCGCAGGACGGCACCGGGGAGGTCCTGCGCGACGAGGACGAGATCGGCTGGCGCGATGATGCTGCGGGCGCGGATGACCCGAGCGGCGACGACGCTTTCGGCGAGGATCCCGGTCGGGACGAGGCTGGCCAGGAGGGCGAGAACGGCGATCCGCATCAGCGCACCTGGGTGGTGGCGGCGAGCATCTGATCGGTCGCGGTGATCACCTTCGAGTTCAACTCGTACCCGCGCTGCGCCTTGATCAGTTCGGTGACCTCGCGCACGGCATCGACCGAGCTGTCCTCGAGATAGCCCTGGCGCAGCCATCCCAGCCCGTCTTCGCCGGGCAGACCCTCGACCGGCCCGCCCGACGCCTCGGATTCGATGAACAGGTTGGAGCCGACGGCTTCGAGACCCTTTTCGTTCGCGAAGCTTGCGAGCGTGAGCTGCCCGAGCGCCTGGGCTTCCGGTTCTCCTTCGAAATAGGCGTAGACTTCACCGTCCGCATTGATGGACAGGCTTTTCGCATCTGCGGGGATGGTGATCCCCGGCGCCACCTCGTAGCCATCGGCGGTCACGATCAGGCCTTCGGCCGTGCGTTTCAGGGCCCCGTCGCGCGTGAAGGCGGCCGTGCCCGAGGGCAGGTTCACCTGAAGATAGCCGGCGCCTTCGATGGCAAGATCGAGGTCGCCGCTCGTTTGCGTCAGCGCCCCCTGGGACAGGACCACCGAAACGGCAGAGGGCCGGACGCCAAGGCCGATCTGCACGCCGGTGGGCAGGATCGTGCCGTCGCTTGCCGTGACCGTGCCGGGGCGGGCCACCTGCTGATAATGCAGGTCCGCGAAATCGGCGCGGCGGGCGTTGTAGGCGGTTGTCGACATGTTGGCGAGGTTGTTGGCCACGACATCCACGCGCATCTGCTGGGCGCTCATGCCGCTGGCTGCGATCTGCAGGGCGTTCATCGGGGGCTCCTATCGGCCAAGGGTGTCGATCACGAGTTTCAGGCGCTGGTCCTCGCGATCCAGCAGGGATTGACCGAGGTCGTAGGCGCGCTGCACCTCGATCATGCGGGCCATCTCGCTGACCGCGTTCACGTTGCTGTCCTCAAGGTAGCCCTGAAGAAGCGTGCCGTCCTCGGACGGCATGACGGCATCGGCGGAAAAGAGGGCGCCCGTTTCGTGGCGAAGCGAGCTGGGCGTGGCCGGCTGCCACAGGCCGATCCGCCCGATCGGCTGGCCCTCTGCCGTGACCGTCCCGTCGGATCCGATCATGACGGTGCGATCGCCGGGGGGCACTGCGAGGGGCGCCCCGCCTTCATCCAGAAGCCTGTAGCCGTCGCGCGTGGCAAGTTCGCCCGATGCGAGGGGCGAGAAGCTGCCGGCGCGCGTCAGGAACTGCTGTCCACCGGATTCCACCAGGAAGAAGCCGTCGCCCTCGATCGCCATGTCGAAGGAGCCGCCGGTCTGGCTGAGGGCGCCCTGGGTCAGATCGGTCACGCGCGCCGAGGCATGGGCCATGGAGATGGCGCTGCCGTCTTCGAGCCGGTTCACATGCTCTGCGAAGACGACGCCCTCGCGCCGGAAACCGGCGGTGGACAGGTTGGCAATGTTGTTGGCAACGACCGCCAGTTCCTTCATCAGCCCGGATTGGCGTGACAGCACGACGTGACCTGCGGCGTCCATGGTCAGCCCCCTTCGATCATGGGAAGGACGCGCGTGTCGAAGAAGGCCACAAGCGTTCCTGTCATGAAGCTCATGGAAACCCAGAAGACCAGGATCATGACGCCTACTTTTGGAACGAAGGTCAGCGTCATTTCCTGAATCGAGGTCAGGGCCTGAAACAGGCCGACGACAATGCCAACCACCAGGGCGGAAACAAGAAGCGGTGCGGAGATCACCACGGCAATCCAGACCGTTTCCCGGGTGAGGTCGAAAATGACATTCTCGGTCACACCGGCATCCTCAGGATTTCCTGATAGGCCTCGACCACGCGATCACGGACGGTCACGACCGTATCGACGGCCAGTTGTGAGGAGGCGAGCGCCTCGACCAGGGAATGAGGGTCCGCAGCGCCGGTCAAAGCAGCCTTTGCCACATTTTCCCCTTCTGCGAGGGTTTCGGCGAAGCTGGCCGCCGATTTGGCAAAGCCTGCCTCCGGAGTCTGGGTCCCCTGTGCCGGAGATGTGGCGTGGCGGGCCAGTTCGTAGGTCCTGGCCGCGAAGGATGTGTTCAGGTCCATTTCTTTCTCCTTACCGCCTGAGCAGATCGAACAGGCCCTGCGCCATCTGGCGGGCCTGATCGAAGATTCTGAGATTTGCCTCGTATCCCCGCTGGGCTTCGCGGGCGTCTGCGATCTCGATCACAAGGTCGACGTTGGACCCCTGGAAGTGACCGCTTTCATCGGCCAGAGGGTTGCCGGGATCGAAGACCGAACGAAGTTCGCGATTGTCCAGCTGGACAGGCCCGGGAACCACCTGGCGGGTTTCGTGATCCGTGCTGAAGCCGATGACCTTGCGGCGGTAGCCGGGTGTGTCGGCGTTTGCGATGTTCTCGCTGATGTGGCGCAGGCGGGTGGCTTGTGCTTCCATGCCGCTGGCCGAGAGCCCGAGGGAGAGATTCAGATCGCCCATGGCTTACACCCTTCTGCCAAGGGCCAACCGGACGATATCGGACGTCGACCGATAGATCGCCAGGGCCATGGCGTGATCTTGCCGGACCTCTGCCGCCCGGACCAATTCCGTTTCCAGAGAGACGGTGTTGCCATCGAGCGAGGCGATGCCGTCTATTTCGACCGGCGCGGGCGAATCGGTAATTGCCGAGAGATGCCCAGGGCGTGTTTGCCGCAAAGAGGGGGCGCTTTGTTCGAAAACGTCGGAGAAATCCGGCAGATCGCGGGCGCGATAGCCGGGGGTGTCGGCATTCGCGACATTCTCTGCAATCAGGGCGAGGCGTGCCCCGGAATGGGCGGCCAAGGCGCGCGCGAGGCGCGTGACTTCCAGCGGTTCATTCATCGGGGCTTCTCCCTCGACTGGCTTCATCAAGGCTTAAGCTCGATTCGTTTAGAAAGGGTAAGCCGTATGAAGGGGGAATGATCTTGGCGCCCGTGCTTGATAGTCTCGTCCACGCCGTCCAGGAAATCAGGACGCTGCACCGAATTGGCCGGGTGACGGCGGTCTCGCACGGGATGCTGCGCGTGCAAGGACTGGAGCGGAGCGCCGGACTTGGGGATCGGGTCACGGTGAGGGGGGCGCGGACCGCCGCGCCGGGAGAGATTGTCGGACTGGGTGCGGGCGTGACATCCGTTCTGCTTGAGGGCGGCGCCGAGGGGCTTGCCATCGGCGATGCGGTGGAACTTGGTGGCCAGACCGTCATTGCGCCGGATGATCGCTGGATCGGTCGGATCGTGGATTCGCTGGGGCGACCGCTGGATGGCCGCCCCCTGGTTCGTGGACCGGTCGCGCGGCAGTTGCGGTCCGGCCCGCCGGCCGCCACCGAGAGGCGGCGACTGGGCCCGCGTCTTCAGACCGGAACGGCGATCTTCGACACGATGCTGCCGCTTGTCAGAGGACAGCGCATAGGGCTGTTTGCGGGGTCCGGCGTCGGGAAATCAACGCTGCTGGGGCAATTCGCCCGAGGCGTCGCTGCCGATGTCGTTGTCGTTGCCTTGTTGGGAGAGCGGGGCCGCGAACTGCGCGAGTTCACGGAAAGAGTGCTTGGTCCTGCGGGAATGGCGCGTTCGGTCGTGGTCGCCGCGACCTCGGACGAATCCCCACTTGCCCGGCGAAGGAGCGCCTGGACGGCAATGACGGTGGCAGAGCATTTTCGCGACCGTGGGGCCCAGGTGCTGTTGCTGATGGACTCGGTGACGCGCTTTGCCGAGGCTCATCGCGAGATCGCCCTTGCCGCGGGTGAACAGGCATCACTGCGCGGGTTTCCGCCATCCTTGTCGCATGCGGTCATGTCACTGGCCGAACGGGCCGGTCCGGGACCGGAAGGAAAGGGGGACATCACAGCCGTGTTTTCGGTTCTTGTCGCCGGGTCGGACATGGAAGAACCGGTCGCCGATATCGTGCGCGGCGTGATGGATGGACATGTCGTCATGGATCGCCGGATTGCCGAGCGTGGCCGTTTCCCTGCCATTGACCTGCTTCGATCCGTTTCGAGAAGCCTGCCCCATGCGGCATCGGAAGAAGAGAACGCGCTGATAGGGCGTGCAAGGCGCCTTCTTGGCGCCTGGGATCGTGCAGAGATCATGATTCAGGCCGGCCTTTATGCCAAGGGGAGCGATCCGGTCGTGGATGAGGCGATCCGCGTCTTTCCGCAGCTTGATGCCTTCCTTTCCGAGCCTGCCCCGGCCGATGGCATCGAAGGCAGCTTCCGGCGGCTGGAAGAATGCCTGGGAACTGGCTGAGCGAGTGTCTAGTTGTCCCTGAGGTCGCGCAGGAAGCTTACCGTTTGCGAGAGCAATTGGACGGCGCCGCTTTGGGATTGGGCCTGTCGAAGTGACGCAGTTTCATCCATGACGAGGAAGCGGCGGATCAGGGCTTCCCTCGAGCTTTCGTCCGCAAGGGAGGCGGGGTCCTCCGAACCCAGCAAATCCTCTGCCTTCTGTTTCATGACGGACAGCTGCTGATCCAGGTCGATCGACCCAAAGGATGTGGGCAGGGAAAACGCAGTCTCGAACACCTTTCGCAGCGCCGTGTTCCCCAGGATTGCGTACCACTTGGAGTCAACGGAGTTGGACTTCTTTGCAAGCGCTGTCAGCTCTCGGTCTGCATTGAGGGCGAGCCGCAGGCTTTCGTCCTGCTCGCCGACTGCTTCCTCGAAGCGGCGGGCGCGATACTTCTCGATCAGGCCATCCGCGAAATCCGAGAGTTTGGTTCTGGGCGTCGCAAAGTCCCCGAAGCCGAATTCGGATGACAGGGATGCATAGGTCTTGTCAGCGAGCTTCGTCGACAAGGCGTCCACCGACAGGGTTCCGTCTTCGAGAACCTTCCTGATGAAGTAGACATTCGGCAAATCCGCGCCAAGGCCAAAGGCGCCGAGAGCGACTTTCAGAAGCTGGCGATCTGCGACAAGCTCTTCGGCGGTGTCGATGCCGGCGATCTTCTCCCGGAAATGTGCCTCCTCCCTTCGGAACGCGGCATCGGCGGACAATCGCGACATCTGGGAATCGGCAGTGCGCTGCAGATACACCCAGCCGGAATAGCCGGTCGAGGGAAGCAGGGCGGAAAAGCTCATGGCCGGGCGGCGGCAAGAAGCCGCTCTTCGCGTGGGAGCAGGAGGCGGAGTGCCTTCAGGGCCTGGTAGGGCTGCTCTTCCAGAATGGCTCGCGATGCGATCGCCAGTTGGGTCCGGCTGTCGTGATCGGTCAGGACCTGGCTCAACTGTTCGATGCCGCGCAGAAGTTGCGGGCGCGCGGATTCGGGTTCGGCATCTCCGGAAAGGACAAGCTGGGCGACATAGCAGACCCGCCGCACAGGCGTATTCGCCTGATCGGGGTGAATCGCATCGCGCAGCCGAAGAATGCGGGCATTTGGCGTCATGACCGCCAGACGCGATCGGCGATCGCCGTTTTCGATCACGGCCCCGTTGATGAGGACCCGTTCATGTGGCCCGAGTTTGAGAACAAGACCCGTCATCCCGCGTTGCTCCCTCCGGCATCGCCCCTCAGCCCCCGCATGACGGCGGTGTTGATGTCGATCAGGGCATCCACTCCGGCCTTGCCGTCGAGGATCTGGCGGCTTTGGTGGCTGGTGAACTCGTAAAGGTAGAAGAGTTGCGCGCGGAGGCTGGGAGGCAAGCCATTGCCGGCGCCCGCGACATCGACCGCCAGGGCCGACCAGAGCTGTTGGTTTTCGGCAAGTGCCGAGACGAGGCCGGGAAAGTCCGTTCGTCTGCTGCGCCAGGCCTGTGTCAGGCGCTGAGTCGCGCGCGCCAGCAGGTCGTACTCCAGTGTTCTGGGGGCGCGCACGGGGTTGGCGCCGGCATAGGCTGCGCTGGTGAGTTGGCTGATGGTCACGGTGGGCTCGCTTGCTCAGGGGATTTCGAAGGGGACGTGGGGCTGGACGATCCAGCCCCAGCCTCCTCAGCGGAACAGCGAAAGGAGCGACTGCGGCTGCTGGTTCGCGATGGACAGAGCCTGTGTCGACAGCTGCTGCTGCACCTGCAACGCCTGCAGGCGCGCCGACGCCTCCTCCATGTCGGCATCGACGAGCGTGCCGATCCCTGCCTTCAGCGAATCCGTCAGCTTGCTGACAAATTCGCCCTGGATGTCGATGCGGCCCTGGGTCGAGCCGAAGTCCGCCGCCGCGGAGATGGCGGTCTGCAGCATCGACTCGATGTTGCCGAGCGCGGCCTGCGCGCCGGCCTGGGTGGAAACGTCGATCGACGACAGAGCGCCAAGCCCGCCCGCCCCGGCGTTGCTGAACTGTGCGCTGACCGTCAGGTCGTTCGTGCCGTCATTCGTGAAGGACAGTTCGCCCGGGCTTGCGCTGTCGTAATCGATGGTCAGACCTTCGATTCCCAGGCCTTCGACGGCCTGTTTCAGGCCGATGGCCACGATGTCGGCGGCCGTGGTCGAGGCAACATCCTCCTCGGTCACGGTATAGGTCGCGGTCTTCCCGCCGATCGAGAGCGAAACCTTGTCGCCTGCAGCGAAGGCATCCGTGCTGTCATCGATCACGATCAGGCCCGTGCCGCCGCCGCTGTCGATGGCGAAGCCCGCCGTGTCGTTGTTCGTCGAGGCGCCGTCCGATCCGGCGAGAACGCCCTTGGCCGCATAGGCGCCGATGGACAGGTCATGCGCCGTGACCGAGATGGAGGAGACCGCGACGTTCGAGCCCGACCGATCGAGCGATGCGAGCACCGAGACCGAGCTTTGCGATCCATCGACAAGGTTCAGGCCGTTGAACTGCGCCGCGCTGACCACCGAAGAGATCTGGTCGCGCAGGGCCGAGATATCCGTCTGGATCTTGCCGCGATCAACGTTCGCTTCCTGGGCGGCAACGATCTTGCCCTTCACCTTGGTCAAGAGGTCGGTGACGGTCTCCGCGGCCTGCCGGGCCACGGCGAGCGTCGACGAGCCGAGCGCCAGGCTGTCGGAGATGCCCTTGAAGCCCTGCACATCGGCTTCCATGACCTTGGAGATCGACCAGATGGCTGCGTTGTCGCGCGCGGTGGCGACGGTCTTGCCGGTCGAGATTTCGGACTGGGTGGCGTTCAGCCCGGCGTTGATCGACTTCATGGTTTGCAGCGCGACCATCGCGCTGGTGTTCGTCAGAATGGAAGACATGTGCTATTCCTCGCTTGCCTGGCGCTTTGCGCCGGCGGGTTGAGCACCGGGGGACCGGTGCAGGAACAGGCTTTTTGGCCCTTGCGGAGGGGAGACCCCTTTCGCGCCACCCCGTCCGGGATGCAGGGCGATTGAAGCGCGGTGTCTCCTAAGGAAGGCTGAACGCTTTGGGCAAAGCGTGAAGCATTTGAGCGAGTTCTAGTACCGTCTTGCGACGGAGGGGGCGGGTCGAAGGCCGCTGCGCCGGCCCGCCCCGTCATAGGTGACGGCCTGCCGGGCTGCGCGGATGTCTGACAGTCTTGCCTGTGCCGAGCGGATGCCACGCGCCGCCGCTTCGAGCTGGCGCTTCAGGTTTCGTACCTCTTGACGCATCCCCTCCGGGTCGGGAGGCAGCGCAACCGCCGCAGCCTCAATCGCCGCTTCCAGGGACGCCGCGGCTTCCGGGAGTTCTGCCAGCCGACCCTCGCGCAGGAGGCGTGACACCGCGGCGCAGGCCGCCGAGACGTCATCCCAGGATTTCATCTCCAGCCTCCGTCGCAAGGGAGCGAAAGATCGCTTCCGAAAGCCCGATTCCACCCGACCGCGCGACCTGGTCGGCCAGTCGCTCGCGAAGGAACGACGCGAAGGGATCCGGACCTGCCTCCCCCGAACCAGGGGACAAGCCCTGGTCCAGCCCGGCATGTGCCAGCATTTCCGAAAGAAAGACCGCCTCAAGCTGGACCGCCCGTCGCTGAAGGGGTGTTGGGCTGTGCAGGCCTGAAATGGCGGGTGGGGAGGTGAGCTGCATCGAATGTCCTTTCTGCAGATTTTCCCCGTTATTCCCCCTTGCCAGTAAACAGCCGGTAACCCGCTCCGTTGGATAGAGGCATCCATGGAACCCGACGGTAGCCCAATGGACCGAGCTCTTGCCCTGCCTCATAGCCCTCAAGTGGTCGCCTTTGCAGAACTCCCGAAGGGGTCTGCACCGGAGGTCGATGCCGATCCCTTCCTTGTGTTGGTCGAGGAAGAGGCGGATGGCGGATCGAATAGGGGTGTCGGCTGGGACCCGGCTGTCGCGTTGCCGGCTGCGGACGCTCTCGCTCTGCTGACGATCCTCCCGGCCCGCGGCAGCGCCGTGTCGAACGGCGCCCATGTCCATAGCGAGCAGGGATCGGGGTCATCTGACCCTGAGGCGATGGCCGCCGATACGTCAGGCAAGACCAGGCCTCAGGCTGCCCCTGACACCCGGGCAATTGCGGTGGAACCTGTACCTGTTGCGACCGAAGGCGCACCTGATGGTCTGCCGATACAGGAGACGACCGCCGCCCCCAGTACGATCCCGGCACCGACAGGCGCTGGGCAGACGGGTGGAACGCAGACAGTCAGTGGGGACAGTGGAAGGCCAGACCCGGGCAGGCCAGACTTGGGGAGGCGAGAGGCGGAGAGAGCGGTTCCGAACTCGCAGACCCGCCCTCTCGGTGCCGACCAGGCTGAAGCCCAAGTCCCTGAACGGGCCACCCGCAATGCCTGGGTCAGGCCAATACCGGGGCCCGGCGCGGAGTTGTCGGGTTTGGCCAGAGTGGACCCAGTTGACCCACCTCGCATGTCAGACCCCGGAAGTCCTCCGCCCGATCCGCGCGCCAGTGGGCCGGCCCTTGTCTTGAGCCTGCGGTGGGTTCCCGATCCGGTCCCGCCGCCGCCGCCGACTTCCCTTGCCCAGGCGACCCAAAGCCAGGCAGATCACGGTTTGCATCACGCGCTTTGCCGTCCCGTCTTGACGGCATCTCCGACCGCCCCCCTTGCGGGAAAGGCCGGCGGCACGACCGAGCTTGAACTGGATCTTGCCGAGCTTGGACCCGTCCGGATGCGGATCAAGGACAAGCGCGGGCGGCTGGCGCTGCATGTGCTTGCCGACCATCCGGCAACGCTCGAACTCTTGCGACGTCATGCAGACGAACTGACGGGGTCTCTCAGGGAGGCCGGCTTTGCCGACACGACACTCAGTTGGGGCTCGGCCAAGGCTGGCAAAGATGCCGAACCGTCGGCGTCGCCTGCAAGTCTCGCGGACCTGTCCGGCGCCGAAACACGTGCCGCCGCGCAGGACCGCGACCTATACATTCTGCTTTGACGGGGAAACTCCATGACAACGGCAATCTCTCCCGTGGCCAGTGGCGCACCATCCGCCATGACCGCAGCACAGTCCACAAGTTCGGACTATCAGATGTTTCTGAAGATGATGACGGCGCAGATTCGCAACCAGGACCCGCTGAATCCCATGGATTCCACGGCCTATGCCACCCAACTTGCCACCTTTACCGGGGTTGAGCAGCAGGTGCGCGCGAACCAGTTGCTGGAGGGCCTTTCCACCCAGTTCAGCGTTCTTGGCATGGCGCAGCTTGCCGGATGGGTGGGGCAACAGGCGCGGGCGGACGTGCCCGTCGCATTCGATGGCAGCACGCCGATCACCATTTCACCCAATCCGGCATTGGGCGCGACCGACGCCGTGCTTGTCGTCCGAGATGAGGATGGCGCGGTCGTTTCGCGCGAAACCCTTCCCGTCTCATCGGCGCCCTATCTGTGGCTGGGCGCGGACATCGCGGGCAACCCTCTGCCGGCTGGCACCTACCGACTGGAGCTTGAAAGCTATGGCGGCGAGACGCTCCTCGCGACCTCGCCGGTGGAATCCTATGCCACGATCATCGAGGCGCAGGCCGGTCCCAACGGAATAAGGCTGCTGCTTGCCGGAGGGGAGAGTGTTGACGCCACATCTGTCACAGCCCTGCGCCGTGTTTGACCTGGCTGGCAGAAAGCTGATGTGCCTGCCGTGCCACTTCAGAGCAAGGCGCCGATCGCCACGCCGCCAGCAAGGGCCGCTGCGGCCAGAACCCAGGGCCAGACCCGGCGCCCGGCGGGCTTGGGGGCGGTCTCTTTCGGTGTGGCCTGCGCGATCAGGATCGCTTCGACCATGCGAGGCAGGCGGGGGCCGAACCGCGCCAATACGCGGGCTGTTTCCCGCAGGTCGCGCAACGTGGCCAATGGCCCCACGTTCTTTGTGATGTAGCCTTCGACGATGGGTTTTGCGACCTCCCAGATGTTGATGTGCGGGTCGAGGCGACGCGCCACGCCTTCGACCACCACCATCGTCCGTTGCAGCAGGATCAGTTCGGTGCGTGTCTGCATCCCGAACCGCTCGGTCACCTCGAACAGATAGGCCAGCAGACGGCTCATGGAAATGCGGCTGGCATCCATGCCGAAGATCGGTTCGCCCACCGCCCGCAAGGCGCGCGCGAACTCGTCGATATCGCGGTCGGCGGGCACGTAGCCCGCCTCGAAATGAACTTCGGCCACCCGGCGATAGTCCTTGCGGATGAAGCCCATCAGGATCTCGGCATAGACGCGGCGGGTGTATTCGTCGATCCGGCCCATGATGCCGAAGTCATAGGCGATGATGTCGCCGTTCGCCGCGACCTTGAGGTTGCCCTGGTGCATGTCGGCATGGAAGTAGCCGTCACGCAGGGCATGGCTGAGGAACAGCTGCAGCACCCGCGCACCCAGCACCTGCCGGTCATGCCCCGCCGCATCGAGCGCGGCGTTGTCGGCCAGAGGCAGACCCTCTGCCCAGTCCAGCGTCATCACCCGCCGTCCGGACAGATACCACAGCGGCCGTGGCACCTGGATTCCGACGTCCTTCTCTGTGTTCGCGGCGAATTCTGCCGCGGCCGAGCTTTCCAGCCGAAGATCCAGCTCGCCCATGACGACGCCCTCGAAATGTGCGATCACATCCATCGGCCGCAACCGGCGCGAAGACGGGGCGAGGGTTTCGATGACGCGAGCCGCGAAGTAGAAGGCGTCGATGTCCTTGCGGAAGGCCCGTTCGATATCGGGGCGCAGCACCTTGACCGCGACTTCGGCCCCGGTGTCGGCCAGCCTTGCGCGATGCACTTGCGCAATGGAGGCCGCTGCAACCGGTTCGGAAAACTCGCTGAAGGCCTGGTCGACACGAATGCCCAGTTCGGCTTCGATGGTCCCTTTCGCTATCGCGATGGGAAAGGGAGGCAGCTGATCCTGAAGATAGCGCAATTGTTCGGCCAGTTCGTCGCCTACGATATCGGGGCGAGTCGACAGGATCTGCCCGAACTTGATGTAGGCCGGTCCAAGCGCCGTGATCGCCCGGGTCAGCGGCGGCAGCGCGGGGTCTCCCCTCAGGCCAAGCCAGGCAAAGGGCCAGCCGAGCACCCGCGCCAGGACCCGCAGCCTTGGCGGCGCGCTGAATGCTTCCAGCACCACGCCTATGGCGCCTGCCCGCTCCAGCGTTGCCAGGGTGCGGACCAGACGGACGATGTTATGAGGGCCCCTCACCTAGATCTTCCACCCCGAATGCAGGGCCGCCACGCCCATGGTCAGGTTGCGGAACTTGACCTGCGAAAAGCCCGCCTGCCGGATCATGGTGGCAAAGCTTTCCTGATCCGGAAACTTCCGGATCGATTCGACCAGATACTGATAGCTGTCGCGATCGTTCGCCACGATCTGCCCCATGACGGGAATGACGTTGAAGCTGTAGCGGTCGTACAGCCATTGCAGCAGGTCATTCGGGATCTGGCTGAACTCCAGCACCATGAGCCGTCCGCCCGGTCGCAGGACGCGGTAGGCTTCCTTCAGCGCATCGGCGATACGGGTCACGTTCCTGATGCCGAAGCTGATGGTGTAGACGTCAAAACTGGCCGAGGGCAGCGGCAACGCCATCGCGTCCCCGACAACCCAATCCAGCCGGTCGGACATGCGGTCGGCCTCGGCGCGCTTGCGCCCTTCGACCAGCATGGACTCGGTCATGTCAAGAACAACGGCGCTGGAGCCCGGCGCCCGCCCCAGGAAACGGAAGGCCACATCCCCCGTTCCGCCCGCAACATCCAACAGGCGCTGGCCTGGACGCGGGGCGAGCCAGTCCATCATCGCGTCCTTCCAGAGCCGGTGCACGCCCCCCGACATCAGGTCGTTCATGATGTCGTAGCGGTTCGCCACCCGTGTGAAGACGCCATGGACCAGGCCGGCCTTGTCGGCCTCGGACACGGTCTGAAAGCCGAAATGCGTGGTTCCGTTCTTGGTATCGGTCATGCCCTGCGGCCTTGAAGGTTCCGGGTTCCCGCTTCCTTATAGGTCGCGGGGCGCCCGCTGCAATGCGCCCGTCTGTCCGGTGGGGGAAGATGCCCGAACTGCCCGAAGTCGAAACCGTGCGTCGGGGCCTGGAACCGGTGATGACCGGCCAGATCATCCGTCTGGCGCAGGTCAACCGTCCCGACCTGCGCTTTACCTTGCCGGACCGCATGGCGGAGCGGTTGACCGGCGCGCGCGTCGAACAGTTGCGCCGCCGGTCGAAGTACATCCTCGCCGACCTGTCCACGGGCGAGACGCTTCTCATTCACCTTGGCATGTCTGGTCGGATGCTTGTGTCCGGTGTTCAGCTTGGTGCCTTTCATCATGACCATCCCGCGCCTCAGAAACACGATCATGTCGTGTTCGACATGGAGAGGGGCGCCCGCGTGACGTTCAACGATGCACGCCGGTTCGGCGCGATGGATCTGATGCCAACCGCGGCCACAGACGCGCATCCCTTGCTGGCGAGCCTTGGCCCCGAGCCCCTGGGCAATGCGTTCGATGAGGACTACCTCTTCAACAGGCTCAAGGGCCGGGCCACCCCGATCAAGGCCGCATTGCTGGATCAGCGGGTCGTGGCAGGGCTCGGCAACATCTACGTTTGCGAAGTGCTCTACCGCGCCGGCATCGACCCCCGGCTCCTTGCCGGCCAGATCGAGGAAGCCCGGTTGCGGCAGATCGTGCCCCTGGTGCGTGAGGTACTGGCCGAAGCCATCGCGGCCGGAGGGTCATCGCTGCGCGATTACCGGCAGGCGGATGGCGAACTCGGCTATTTCCAGCACGCCTTTCGGGTCTACGACCGCGAAGGACAGCCCTGCTCAGCGCCGGGCTGTGCGGGCACCATCGCCCGTGTCGTGCAGTCGGGCCGGTCCAGCTACTTCTGCCCCGGGTGCCAGAGGTGACTTGCCAAGACCCGGCGGCCTGCTAGGAGTCCGTCTGCCGAAAAGCGAAGGGAACCGCCGATGGCCTACGAGACGATCATCGTCGAGATCGAGGATTACACCGCACTCATCCGGCTCAACCGGCCCGAGGCGATGAATGCTCTGAACTCGCAACTCATGCGGGAACTGGCCGAGGCGATGCGTCTTGCGGATGCAAACGATCAGGTACGGTGCATCGTGGTGACCGGCTCGGAAAAGGCGTTCGCTGCCGGAGCGGATGTCAAGGAAATGGCGTCCAAGACCTATTCCGAGGTGTTCTTCGACAACCTGTTCGGCCCCGAGGCCGAGGCCATCGCGTCGATCCGCAAGCCTGTTGTCGCGGCCGTTTCCGGCTATTGCCTGGGCGGTGGGTGCGAGCTGGCGATGATGTGCGATTTCATTGTTGCTGCCGACACGGCGAAGTTCGGGCAGCCCGAAATCAACCTGGGCATCGTCGCCGGCATGGGGGGCACGCAGCGCCTGACGCGGGCGATCGGCAAATCCAAAGCCATGGACATGAACCTGACGGGGCGCTTCATGGAGGCGGCAGAGGCCGAACGCGCGGGCCTTGTAAGCCGCGTGGTGCCGGCCAAGTCGCTGATCGAAGAGGTCAAGAAGATCGCGGCGCGTATCGCGGAGAAGTCCTCGATCACCGCGATGATGGTGAAGGAGGCGGTCAACCGTTCTCAGGAGACCGTCCTGTCGGAGGGCCTCTTGTTCGAGCGTCGGATGTTCCATTCGGCCTTCGCGACCGAGGACCAGAAGGAGGGCATGGCCGCCTTCCTTGAAAAGCGCCAGCCGCAGTTTCGCGACCGCTGACGCTTCGGTCTTTCCTTTCCTCGGATTATGGCCTATAGGCCCGGCCCACATGCGCGTGAGCCCGCTTAGGCAGATTCGTTCCCGTCCCGTTGTGGCGGGCCTTGGGTCTTTCGTGCGCCAGACAAAGACACAGACCAAGGACAAGCCAGATGGCCAATACCGAACAGTCCAAGAAGCGCGCCCGCCAGTCGGAAGCACGCTATGCCGTGAACAAGGCGCGCCGTTCGCGCATCCGCACTTTCGTTCGCAAGGTTGAAGAAGCGATTGCCTCGGGCAACGTTGAAGCCGCCGCCGCCGCCCTGAAGGCCGCTCAGCCTGAACTCGCCCGCGGTGTGACCAAGGGTGTGCTTCACAAGAACACCGCATCGCGCAAGGTCTCGCGCCTTGCCTCTCGTGTGAAGGCGATGTCGGCTCCGGTCGCCGCCGAATAATCCTGCGCGCCCGATTCGGGCGGCGGAGGGATATGGCAGGGCGTCCCGTCAAGGGGCGCCCTTCTGCTTTTCTGGCCCCCTGCCTGGTGGCGTTGCCGATTTGCAAGGCTGCCGGGATTCGGCAATGCGCCCCCCCCTGTCAAGCGCGATGTTCGGTTGCCGCCGATCACGGCGCCGCGATACCGTCCCTTCATGCGATTCACATCGCCTGGGGAACAGGTCGGATCGCGGACGGATGACTGTGCCCGGTTGCTGCCAAGCTGATCGTCGGGGGCAAGATATCCGTTCGGGATCAAGAGGTTAAGCTGCTCGGTCGCGCTGACCGTCAAAGATAGTTGCAAGGGATCGCGCCGTGATTTGGCGCTGCCCTTGTTATGAGAGCGTGTGCCGCAATCGTGGCTACGCTTCCTGCTGTCTTTGTCGTGGAAGCCTGCAGCACAGGAGCGTGGATCAGAGCAGAAGAACGAACAAGGCGGAGCCGGGCTGTCCCGGCGGGGGACCGCCGAGGGAAACAGA